>JANQMK010000435.1 GCA_028280085.1 Pseudomonadales bacterium | reverse complement strand
ACTCGATGCCTTTTGGCGGCAGATCAACCCGACCGATAGTGGTGGCCAGTTTGTGGACCGCGGCGCCCAATACCGACCGATTATCTTTTATCACACTGATGAAGAAAAAGTACTTGCAGAACAATCGTTGACGGCATTGTCACAGTCTGGCCGGCACCCTAAACCGATCACGACACCTATCATGAAGTTTAAAAATTTCTTTGTCGCCGAAGATTATCACCAAAATTACTACCAAAAAAACCCGCTGCGCTATAAATACTATCGATTCAACTCTGGTCGAGACCAATATCTCAAGCAAATCTGGCATAAGAAGTAAGATAACTGGCTAAGTAGATAGAAAAGTCTTTATTGGACCCAGTTACCAGCCTACTACCTACCTTCATTCCACCCTTTAAAAGCTAAGTGTATATGAGCCTGTCCCGGTATTACCCTCCAACGAGGAAGAAAAGCTGCCACTTAAGTTCTTGGCATCATTAACCTCTATCGTATGTTCTACCCCTAAGCCATCAGATAAGGTGCTATATTGGTAAAACGTGTTATCAAGTTCACCGAGTATTGAAATAATGGTTCCACCCAAGCCGTCAGGTGTTAACCCACCCGTTGCTGTCCTCTCTATGATATCCAAATAACCGTTATCAGTTCCTAATCCTATAACTTTATGAGAAGAAGAATCCATCAAATCACTCCCGGCATCAGATGAATACCCCTCACCCTCCGTCTGTATGAAACAACTGATACTGTAATTGACTCCCCCCACAGTCAAAGTACCCAAATTGGCTAATGTCGAATCTGATATTTTTATCGCTACCGCGGAGCCGGTAAGTTGCGATTGTCCGATATCGTATATGGTTTCATAAGAAAGATCACTTTCCATACGCATATTGTTCGCAATTGACCAAACTTCTGTCGGTTGATTACTATATACTATGTGTAGCGCGCTGGCTTCTTCAACAATAGTCGCATTCGTCTCACCGCATTTTCGGAATTGCAGAACTCCCGTTGTCGTGCGATAAAGGGTAAACGTGCCTCTTGTGGTAAAGTCGAAAGAATCTTCAGTAACGCCACCTGGACCAAGGTCAAAACTACTTGAATACTGCCCGCTGCTGACGACCATCCATGTACCAACAATATCATCTGAACTCACGCCACTGCTATCATAAGCTGAAGCATCGAAAACCGCAGTACTGACCTCAGCATTATTATTCTCTCCGTTAGTTTCTCCTTCGCTATCGCTACCACCACCGCTGCTACAAGCCAGCGTGGCGGCTATCGCCAGACTGGCGGCTAACCCTCTACCAAAATAAACTATAAAACACTTCATACTGCTTTAATCAACCTGATTTTCGATCGTTACAAATCATTATTGTTAGCAAATACATGCCATTACCTAATATCATGTTCAATATAGCAACAACACTTAGGAATGTATATCCAACTTTAGTTATAATCTTGGAGATATTAAGTAAAGAAAATCTTGCGGCGGGTTCTTACTGAGCCCCCTTACCAAACGTTTGTCGAGGTGCAGCTACGCCTTTACGGTAAGAATTCTAGTAAGGGGTACTAGCTTATTGAATGTTAATTAAAAGGCCTACTTCCTCAGCCCCTAGAACGGCACACCCCCCTAATCCAGGCGCATCCTGCAAACAGCCTTGTAACGGCTTAACCATAACTTGTTGCATATTGATAAGCTCATCAACCCAAAGGGCAGCCTCTCCATGGCTAGTTTGCATCAAGATAAGCACTTTATCTTCTATGTTAGATGGTAAACCACGGTTAGACGCCGAAATCAGTGGTACCATATTGCCTTCGATCTTAACCATCCGATCAGTTTGATCGCCATAGAGATTGATCACATCAAGTGAAGAAGGGTTAACGATTCTTCTGATCTGTGCTGTAGGAATAATATAACGAATTTTATCAACAGCCACAATCATGCCACTCAACACCTCATTTCGCATTGGAATGGTGAAAGCGATTTTATAGACGTAGTAAGACTGCGTATCGCCATTAATTTTTTTCTCTTCTACGCGGTATTGCAATTGATAAGCGTCAGTCAATTCTTCACTATCTTCAATACAAAGATGCTCTGCCAGATCACGTCGCCAATGACTTAGCGTTTCCTCTGGTAAACGCTCGCGCCGAGTCATTTTGGCGGAAACCTCACAAACATCCATTTTCTTAGTCGCTACAACAGTAATGCCAGCTTCGTCACCATTCCAAGATTGCTGTAACATTTCAATTGCACATTTGACAGGCCAATCCAACAGTGACAATTGTCGATTACTGAGCTTGATGTCACAGCGTGTAATATTCAACACGGCACGCGCCGAGTCAAACGATGCCGTGGCATACCAGTGTTTTATATTCAACAGCCAATTGGACAGCTCATTATCAGTAATTTGAGACACTTTCTCTTTAATAAGGTCAACCGTTTCAGATAAAGCATCATTGTATTGCAGCATATTGCGCAACTCATGTTCCCAGTCACCAATGACTTCAAATATCTGCTGTTTACTGTTTTGCCAGTTTGACATATTTTTTTTCATAATCATGTCAACTTGATCATAGAGATCAATATCATCAAATATTGAGCGAAACTGCTCCAGATTAGATGCAACAGAAACTAACTCACCCAACGAGTTTTTTAGTGATTCTTGGTCATCTAATTGTTGAAAGCTGTAGGTAGGTATCTTATTGTCAACCTCATTATGCTCATCTGCCGCACCTAGCGCGCTATTGGCAGCCGCTGGAGCTTTCGTTGACGCTACTTCCACCTCAGCTAGATTTTCCCACTGATCCTCTAGCTCCCAGAAAAAATGGTAAATATCATTAAGCGCCGCACTCGCACCTTCAACATCAAGGACTGGCTGTTTACAATAGGCCTCGAAATCGGTTAACGCTGGACAATTCTCGATAACGACTCGTCGACTGCGATGGCTAAGCTCAATAATATTGTCTAGATGTGATTGCGCCTGCGTAGTAGGCTCATCGGCCTGAACAGACAACGCAGATAAATAGTTTCTAGCTGTTTTCAATAATGGCCATAGCTCATTAAAAAATGCGTCCTTAGTCAGTCCGCCATCTGCCTCTTGCCCTGCACCACCTGCAGCACTGTCTTGATCAAGGTATTCAGAGATACCCTCTATACCGGCGCTGTCTATCTGCCAGAGGACATGATCAACCTCTTGAATCTTATTAGCGACTAAGGACACATCCTCAGCCCCTTGTTCAATCAGTGCAACCACCTCTGTTACCTGATTAGATAGGCTAGTAAAACCTATCTCTTTACCCGCATTCGCTATGGTAGTTAATCGCGTGGCGGCCTCTTGTCTCGATTCCGCTGATTCCAGCTTACCGATAGATTGACGCACTACCTTCATATTGGGCCAAACCGTTTGAAAAAACTCGTCCAAACGGGCTTGATCAACAAGAGAATTGCTACTAACACCTGCGGTACTCAATTCATTACCTGCTTTCGTTTCTGCTGTAGCGGACTCATCTGTCTGTTCAGACTGGCTATCTACAGCAGCATTATCGGTGGCCACTTTATCCGCACTATCCGCACTGACGTCGTTAGACTCTTCACCCTTAGCCGTCGGTTCGGTTGCTGATTCTGCGCCAGTACCGCCTGGCCTATATTTTTCTAATGCGGCGTGCAAACTATCCAGTGTTTCCGCGACGACACTGTGGTCGACATCTTCACGAGTCTCTTTGACAACTTCATAACAGGTTTTCAGCGTATCGGTTGCGTCAAAGATGAGGTCGATAATGGTATTATCTATAGGAATACCGTTATCTCGACAGTTTGCAATCAGGTCCTCAGCGCCATGAGCCGCGTGCTCAATATTTTTCAGGCTCATCATGCCTGATGTGCCCTTAAACGTATGTAAAGACCGAAACAGCGAATCTATTAGCTCGCTACTATCTGGATTAGACTCAATATCAATCAGTACGATATCAATTTCGTCTAGCAAATCTCCCGCTTCACATAGATACGAATTCCACAGTTCATCACGAATACGTTCGTCGCGTGATCGAGTGTCCTTTTCTGCCATCGCTTAACTCACCCGTATATTTTTTACATCCCAATAGTGAATAGCTATTGGGTTTTACGTTCAAACTACATGCAATACACTTTATTCTGTTGCTAGCGAACGAAATAGTCTCGTCTCTTAACAACGCAGCTTATCCATGTAGTACTGCGAACCTATAATTACCGGCGTTAAATGCTAAAACTTACCGTATCCACGCTCATCTGAATCTAGCGGCAGTATTCTCTTGGCTTGTTCACCGACTATTTCGGGCGGTACATCTACACCATTGCCGCTATTAGAGGGTGACGCATTGCCCGCTGCTGAAGCCGCGGCTGCTGGCGCGATAGCGGCGCCCTGTTTTTGTAACAGTCCCATGATTTGTTGTAATACTTCAGGGCTAATATTCTCTGGCAAGCCGTTAAGTCCACCGGCGGCTATTTCTTCGCGCAACTTAAAGCGCGCTACCTCTGCGCTGAGCTGTTCCGTAAGGCTCGCCAATTGGTCAGACGCACTCGCTAACTCTAAGCTCTGCTGACTGCTAGTAGTTGCTGCCGTGCTGACCTGTGTCATCGCGATATTAACTTGGGTGATACCTTTAGTTTGTTCATCAGATGCAGCCGCTATTTCTGCTACAAGATCCTTCACCTTAAGCACATTGTTAACGATATCTCCCAACACTTGGGCAGTACTGTCAGCAATGGAAACCCCTTGTTTTACACGGCGCGTAGAATCTTCAATTAAATCGGCTGTTTCTTTCGCTGCCTTAGCAGAACGCCCAGCGAGATTGCGAACCTCCTGTGCTACCACCGCAAAACCCTTACCATGATGCCCTGCCCGCGCCGCTTCAACCGCTGCATTTAATGCCAATAGATTAGTTTGGAAAGCAATGTCGTCGATTACTTTGATAATCTTCGAAATATCTTCCGAAGAATCACTAATCGAGTTCATCGCAGTGATCATATCTTGCATTTTATTTTGCCCAAATTCTGCTGAGGATGCCGTTTCGCTAGCAAGCTGGTTGGCCACATTAGCGTTTTGTGCATTGGCCTTAACCTGACTATCAGTTTGCGATAGGTTTGCGCTAACCTCTTCTACCGCTGCCGACTGTTCTTGTGCACCGGTTGAAATTTCCTGGCTACTAACCCGCAGTTGTGACACCGAGCTAGTGACTTGCCCTACTACACTGTTGGTTTGGCGTAACACATCGTTAATACTGCCACAAGCTTCATTGATTGAATCTTTCAACATACCAAAACTACCTTTGAAATCTTTATCCACAGATGTCGATAAATCATTGGCAGCCAATGCGCGAGTCACTCCAATAATTTCATTAATAGGTTCGCTCACTGCTTGCAGCAAGTCATTTAAACCTTGAGCAATCGTTTGCATAAACCCACTGAAGTTACTGGTATCCAACCTTCGTTCAATTTGGCCCTCACCTGCAGCGCTAATCAGTTCCTCTATCTGCGTTTGCGCGTTCACTTCTTGGGTGACATCCCTCCACTCAACTGATGTGCCCGTTCTCTCTCCTTTCTCGTCAATAATAGGGTTAGCCACTAAATCAAATTGTAGGCCCGATACCTGAATTCTAGTCTCGTAGGTATCATCCAACTGTGCGACCATACGTTGTTGATGGGCCGGATTAGCATGAAACTCATCGATGCTAGTTCCGATGAGCGTGTCGGCATTGAAGTTAGGCAAACTTTCTCGAATTTTTTTCTCATTAGATTTTAACATTTCTAATACAGAGCGATTGACGTAATTAATTCGATTATTTTCATCGGCCAACATCATATTGGTAGTCGCACCATCGAGTGCTGTTTTGATTTGCACTGCCGCTTTTGCTTGTTCTTCAAAAAGCAGCTGTTGAGTCATATCACTCCATTCGACTGAAGTTCCCAGTCGATCGCCGTTTTCATCAAAAATTGGCGTCGCAATTAGTCCAAAAGTAATGCCGCCCAAGACCAACCGAGTTGACAGGTGGTCTTCTAGGCCGTTAATAATACTTTTTTGATGATTGGGGTTTTTATGAAAGACATCGACACATGTACCAACCAAGTCATCAGCTCTAAAGTTAGGCACATCCTGTTGAACTTCACGTTCTTTTTCCTTCAACATTTTCTCTAGCGAAGAATTGATATAAACAATATTTCTGTCGTTGTCAGCAATCATGACATTAGCTTGAGCCGAATCCAAGGCAATGCGTACTCGCATTGCATCCTTGGCATGTTGCTCGAATAGTTTTTTATCGGTGAGATCTTCCCATTCTACCGAGGTGCCTAGTCGCTTACCTTTACTGTCGAATATTGGATTGGCAATCAAGCCAAAAACCACACCACCTAGCTCCAATTCTGTATTGAACGTTTCTTTCATATTGCTAATAATATCTTTTTGATACTCAGGGTCTTTATGAAATCTATCAACAGATGTATTTAGCAAATTGCTGGCATCAAAATTAGGCAGTTGTTGTTTTATCTCCCTTTCCTTATCCTTTAACAACACCTCGAGGTTTTTGTTAATGTAAATAATTTCTCTATCGTTGTTAGCCACCATCACGTTAGTATTTAGACACGACAGCGTCTCTAGCAATAACGTATTATCAGTTGCAACTTTACGTCCTGTAGTTTTTTCAGTAGTCATCTTACTCACCCTGCGCTTTTAGTTTGGTTTGAATTCGTTATCTCATATAGACAATGTTACGTTAACTAGGCTTCATCTAATAACGCAACATCCTTGCTAAATAATAATTTTTTAACATCCAGCATAATGCTGATACTGTCACCGTGTTTACCCATGCCGAGTACTACTTGTTGGTCATCAACATCGTTTCTGTTCGGCGGTGGATCAATTTCTTTCGGGTCAATCTCGAGCACATCCTTCACACAATCCACGACTAGCCCCGTCTTGATATCATTTGTTTCAAGTACGATAATAACGGTCCTATCGCTGTATTCAAGCGCCTCTAGGCCAAACCGTTGACGCAAATCCATAATGGGAATGACATTACCCCGCAGATTGATAACGCCCTTAATATAATCCGGCACATCTGGCACTTCTAATATTTTCTGCAAGCTAATCACTTCCGTTACATACATAATGCCAACGGCATAGTTTTCATTAACAATACCAAAAATAAGATACATATCTTCGATATTATCTTCTTCAAATTCTTCGATTTCAGATTCAGCTACGCTCATAATGTTTAGCTTCCTTATATTATGATACTGCTCTAATAACAGAGTTAGGGATTAGTTTGAGTGGAACGCAATGCTTCGCCGCACCAATTGCTTGAGCCTCTCCTGGCATTCCGAATATGACACATGATTCTTCATCTTGAATAAAGGTTTCTCCCCCTTCATCACGAATTTTCTTCAACCCTTTTGCGCCGTCCTTACCCATACCTGTCATCAATACAGCCAATGCATTTTGCTTAACATGCTCAGCTACAGAATTAAACATAAAGTCAACCGACGGGCGATTAAAACTAACTTTTTCTCCAGGGACTAAACGGACTCTATACTGCCCACCAACCCGCTCTATCTTGAGGTGTTTATCTCCACCAGGGGCTATTAAAGCCAGGCCAGGCATTATACGATCATCGTCCTCTGCTTCTTTAACGCGGATACTGGAAATTCGATCTAGCCGCTCAGCAAAGCTTGCGGTAAAACCTTCTGGCATATGTTGAACAATCACAATACCCGGGGAAGCCGGCGGAAAATGAGGAATAATCCTGGCAAGGGCTTCTACACCTCCAGTGGAGGCACCGATAGCAATCACTTTATCGGTGGTTTCACCTAAATGAGTTGAATCAAACTTAGGGGCCACCGGGTTGGCTTTTTCAACTAACAGTGTCGTTTTCACCCTTGCCGCAGCCTTGACCTTTCGAATAATCGATTCGGCTTCACCACTAAAAAATTTCTCTAACGACATCTTAGGTTTGGTGATGACATCCACTGCACCTGCCTCTAGTGCTTCGACGGTAATCCTTCTACCCCGCTCAGCCAAAGAGCTAATAATCAGCGTAGGTGTTGGCATGATACGCATATATTTTTTTAAAAAGGTGACGCCATCCATTTTCGGCATTTCTATATCAAGCGTAATGACATCGGGCTTTTCTGTAACTAGGTAATCGCGAGCTTCATAGGGGTCGTTAGCCGCGTGAATGACGTTAATTTCTGGGTCGCTATTCAATATTTCTGTCAGCATTTTCCTAACCAATGCTGAATCGTCAACTATTAACACTCGAACTTGTTTTACCATCGTAATTATTCCTCCTAATGCCCTATTTCCTTACGATAGATTGCGGGTGCGACTGGTATCCAAGGCACCTCAAGTTCTGTGAATGACTCAGTTACTGAGGTAACAAGCCAACATCCGGGTTCAGCAACCGCATAAAGACTATGTAATATTTCTTGTTGTAACGGGGCCTCAAAGTAATAGAGTACATTGCGTAAGAAAATAATATGAAATTTATTTTGGAACGGAAACGTCTTGTTCTTTAGATTAAGACGACGAAACAGGCAAACGGACCTGACACTCTCGTGCAGCTGCCAACTATTTACCCCCACCTTTTTAAAATACTTGCTTTTGATATCCGGCGGCACATCATCTACACGAGTGGATGGATAAATACCATCTTCTGCTTCATCAATCACCGCGCTATTAACATCCGTACCCAAAATTGCTAAATGCTCTCTTATCCATTGTAGGCCAAATTTTTCTATCAACATCAATGTTATGGTATACAGCTCGTCCCCTGTTGAACTCGCTGCGCTCCATATTCTTGTCTCTTTTCGCGAATGCATTTCTGGATAGAAATAGTTTAAAGCCATTTCTATCGTCTTAATTTCTCGATAGAAATGAGTGTGATTAGTAGTAGCCATATCAGTGACATAGCGCTCTACATAAGGATCAGATTTTTCTATCAGCAGTTTCTTAATCTCAGCGATACTACTGTAGCCATGTTTAAAGGTTAGTGACAGTAATCTATTTTCTAGAATATTTAACTTATCATCTTTAAACACAACGCCCAATTGCTTGTTAATCCAGTCCCTAAACCAAATAACTTCCTGGCTTGGTAGGTTTTGATTAGTCGATGAAGATACTATTCCACTACCCATCTAGCCACCTGCTCATTATCTAATAGAATGGCAATATTGCCATTGGGAAGCAGTGCACATCCATTGGCTGCGCGAATCCCCTCTAGCTGACCTGCCATAGGTTTGATAGATGCTTGGAATTGTCCATATATTTCATCAATTGGAATAGCCGTATCACCAACCGAGCTACCCACTACCAATAATATGCGGCTACCGAGCTGTTCTGTTTCTTTCTCATCAAATAACTGCTCGAGTGAGCGGATGGGAACTATAGAGTTACGTATTTCAATAGAGCGTGAGCCATCTGCCCGGCATTGAATGATATTACCCTCTTCCGGGCGCAACACTTCTACTACCGCTTCAATGGGCAGTGCATATAATCGAGATTTAACTCGGACAATCATTGTTTCCAGAAAAGCTACACTAAGGGGAATCAGTAATTTAAACGTTGTGCCCTTGCCCTCTTCGCTCTCGATGGATATTTTGCCCCGTAGAGACTGGATGGTGGTCCGAACAACATCCATACCGACCCCACGGCCTGACAGTTGCGAAACCTGCTCTTTAGTCGAAAATCCTGGCTCAAAAATGAGATTGTAAATATCCGCATCAGACAGATGGGAGGCATCATGAATAAGTCGATTCGCCTTTGCCTTGGCAATAATCTTATTTTTATTCAGCCCCTGCCCATCATCCTTTAGGACAATAAGAATATCGCTACTAGATTGAGATGCGGTCAACCAAACACGACCCTTCTCATCTTTACCTTTAGCCAACCGCTGTTCTTTTTCTTCTATGCCATGATCAATGGAGTTTCTAATAAGATGAACAAGTGGTTCAGAAAGGATATCGACCACCACCTTATCAATTTCCGTTTCTTCTCCCTTAATGGTCAGGTCGACACTCTTACCTGTTTGCTTCGACAGGTCACGTACGAGCCGATGCATTCTCTTAAACACAGTACCAATAGTGACAAGCCGCAGACCAGAGGCTTCATCTTGAATTTCACGAATGATCTGATTGAGTTTATGGGCTGAGTTATCGAACTCTTCTAACTCTATATTTTCTAAGCTGGGGTGGTGAACGACTTCATCGGCAATTAGTCCTAACTCACCGACCATATCCATAATGCGAGCAATGCGGTCCGCGCTAACACGAATGGAACTATCTTCACGGGCCACATCTTTATTGTTAGCTACACTCATCTGCTTTCCTGAAATAGCTTATGATTAAGCTTTTCATTTTTATGGCATGTACGAAAAATCACTTTCTTACTACTTCCATTACTTCATCTATCGACATGCAAAATAGTCGTGAAGGCGTGCTATTCCTGGTCTAAACGCTGATCACCTTCTGTAACTTTGTTCGGTTGCGGTTATATTAGCTTATCTAACTGGGTAATAAGCTGAGTTGGACTAAACGGTTTAACTACCCACCCTGAGGCACCGGCATTCTTTCCTTTCGTCATTTGCTCCTGAGATGACTCAGTCGTTAAGCATAAAATTGGAGTGACGCGATAACTGTCTAATTGTCGCAACTGATTAATAAGTTCAAAGCCACCCATATTCGGCATATTAATGTCAGTAATGACAAGATCAAATTGATCTTCTTTCGCCAATTCTAAGGCTTCTACACCATCGGACGCCAAGGCGATGTCGTGCTCAGTGTCTTCAATTGTCATTTCTACCATCGACCTCACCGATGGAGAGTCGTCAACCGCGAGTATATAACCCATATCAATACCTCATTTACCTCAACAACAATGTGTTTATTTATGTTGTCTGCTAGGTATAAACCATTCCCTTCTTTTAAAACTAGCACAGCAATACACCAATGCTATCCTAAACGATGAGAAAACAGACTTACGTCAATTACCTCTACTTACTCCATACACTTTTCACAATCTGGTTACCTAATACAGCTCGGTTCCTTAGAATCTAATGAAGGCTAAATACATACTCGAGGAACGGATAACTTATTTTTTATCCGTTAAGTATGGTTGGAGAATTCTTTTAAACCTTCAATAATTTGTGAAAAACTACTATCTATTACTGAACTCTCTGAGTAAAGACTAGAAAACTGGCTCATTGATTTATCCACATGGGAGAGCAATAATTTCTCTTGCTGCTCAGTTAAGCTCAACTGACTCAGGCAATCCTGCATACCTAATGTCAGCTCTTCCATGACAGACGTCGTTGTTTTTTCATAACGCCTAAACGTACTTTCAATATGGCCGACCGAATCAAAGGTTAAGCGAAGCATATTTGATACTAGCTCTTTCCTTCTATCTTTGGCAATCGATTGCGCTAGATAGACTGCGCGCATTTCAAAAGCGTTAGTCAGAGAACCCAATAAGTCTCTCAGCCGCCCTCTCTCTGTTTCATCGTTGGAGGGATCAACTATCAAGACTGAGACATTTTCCTGGGAGGTAGTAATACGATCATCAGTACATACAAAGCGAGTACTATATTGCAGGCGCTCTTCCAATGTTTCTCGAGAGCTGATTAACAATTCTTTATCCGTATCATCTTCTGTTTCATCCAGTGAAAAATAGACCGGACCATCACTAGTATGAAACATAATCTTGACAGCAAGATTTAAAGAGTTCATCACGTCGAATATAACATCGGCTAGCTCTTCATGATTTTTGATCGAGGTGCTGTTATCCATAAAACGGACAATTTGGCCGATTTGATTGGAATCTTCCATAGCCTGAAAAGCAGATTTTTTAGCGTTCTTAACTTTGCTTTCTAAGCTCTTCTTCTCCGCCAACGCCTTTATCATGGCATCGACCTTAGCTCTCAACATTTGGGGGCGTATGGGACGTGTGACATAGTCTCTACCACCAACTTCAAATCCCTTTAAAATATCGTTTACCGAATCTTCGTCAGAAATGAACAGCACAGGAATATCCCGATTTTTCTTCTTCTTCATCATTTCTGAACAAACTTCAAAACCTGTCATTCCATCTTGACATACATCTAACAGCACTAAGTCTGGTTTATTCTCATTGAGGTGTTCCAGATACTGTGACCCGGAACTAAAACAATGCACATCATAAAGATCAGGGTCAAAGGAATCCTTAATAGTTTCTAAGTTCTCAACGGTGTTGTCTAGGACGTAAATACAGTGCGTCATACTTTCATCTCAGCTATTCGTCATCAACTACAGCAAACAAAGGTTACCGGCTTTTATACCCAGATCATTAAGTTTAATAAATAATCAAACCATTTAAGTAATATAATGCTGCTATATAATGATCATAGAAAAGATGGGCTAATCAGCAATGAATATTTAGATATAAACGACTTTTTCTTTATCGTAGATTAGGCTTTTTCGCATTACCCATGTATTAACATCACAAGATATGATGCTAAGCGCATTAATTCCCCCTGTAATCACAGTAAAGCTGTTGCTGACAACAATTAGAACTAATAACTATGTCCTAAATTTAGTATCGCTGTATAGCATACCCTGTAAAAAGTGAGAATATAAAATCAGCAAATCACAACGTTGCTAAGCATGATGGTAGAATAGTAGGAAAAATTAGTTGATATATCTTTAAATCAAGGGTTTCGTTTCGAAATGGCTCGAGACTAAAATCCTATGAATAACCCAATAGTTGTTACTAAGAATACTTAACAAATTCTTTTAGTCCCTCAATAATCTTACCAAAACTATTGTCTATAAGCACTCCCTCAGCATACAGCGCAACGAGGTCCTCCATAGCGGCATCTAGCTGAACCAATAAAAACTCTTCTTGCTCTTCGGTAAGACCAAGTGTACTAAGTCCCTCTTGCATACCAGCCATCAAATGGTCCATCACTGCCATTGTTGTCTTTTCATAAGATTGAAACTTCTTCTCTATAATGCCTAACGAATCAAAGGTGGTTTTTAATATATCCGCCGCAATTGCCTTGCGTTTGTTGCGAGCAATAACCTCTTCAACATGCACCGCCCTCATTTCAAATGCGTTAATCAAAGAACCTAATAAATCTCTCAATCGACCTTGCTCTGCGCCATCCTGCGAGTTGCTCACAACTAATACAGAAACATGATAGTGTGATGCAGCTACCCGATGTTGAATACCAGTAAAGCGAGTGCTCTGCTGCAAACGATGTTCCAGATTCTCTCTTAGATGTACTAGAATTTTCTTTTCTAATAAATTACCAACGCCGTCAGAAGCAAAATATATATGCTCATCGTTGTGATGAAAAACTATACTGGTGGGCAAACCCAAGGAGTCCATCACATCAAATATTAAATTAGCCAGTTCACCATAACCACTAACCGACAAGCTGGAATCCATGAAACGAATAACCTGCCCCATTTGATTGGAATCTTCCATCGCTTGAAACGCTGATTTTTTAGCTTTTTCAACTTTAGTTTCCAACTTTTTCTTTTCAGTCAACGAGCTGATGATAGAATTAACTTTGGCTTTTAGCATTTGCGGCCGAACCGGACGTGTTAAATAATCTTGTCCACCGACTTCAAA
>JANQMK010000409.1 GCA_028280085.1 Pseudomonadales bacterium | reverse complement strand
GCCAGCTCATGAGTTGGCCCTGTTGTTATCTGCTCTTGCCTTTTCTCTCGAATAATTCCTCCTGAACGCAATAGGCACGCGAGTCTGTAGCACTCGAGTAGGCTTTGATTGCCGCTGCAATGAATTAATGAATTGAATACAAGCATTATTGGTTATTTCTGCTAATGGTTCGATGACTGGAATTTGTATCGCAGCCAGTTAGCGCCAAGACAACTAACGGTAAGTTATGACGTATGTAAGAACCTTGTTGTTAACTGCCATGTTGAAATATCTCCATATAGCTTTCCAGTAGAGTCAACGTAAATGATTAATCAGCTTTGGTTGATAATGTCATAAATGTTTTGCCTATATGGCTCTTATAAATTAAGTCGCTATTGATCAAAAAGGTCGGACAAACTATTTCTATTAATTCGCGCCACTTTAATAAGTTTTTGATATTTGGAGACATTTTCTAATACTGCACTGTTGAGCTATCTTTTGCATGGGCGAAAAACATGTCATCATGTTGTTTAACCATTCATGGGAAACCCGTGCAGTGTTTAATGACAGGGGTATTTTTACCGGTAGTTTTGTGAGGTTTTTTCAACCAAAGCCGGGCCGTGATGGCTAACTATTTTGCGTTATGAGATTGGTGTTTAGTCCGCTATTCTTGCAGCCTATCGGTTGAGCCAAAATAAGAGAAACTGGTACACTTTGAAATAATTTATGAAGGGTATGACTAACCAGGACCTGATACATGAACCTTGCAAAAATGGCTTCCAGCGCTTTGATCTTGTCTTCGCTGGGGTTGTTTAGTGAACCAAGCTATGCTTCCCCTCCGCCCATTGGTGTAGAAACTAGTGCTAATAGTACGAAGGACAAGCTCTATCAGTCTAGCCAGCATTATGAGCGTGCTCAGTTATACATAGAAGATAATGATGTGCTAGCTGCGGTTATTGAGCTGCGCAATGCGATTAAGTATGACTCGCAAAACTTGTCTGCCTACATACTATTAGCCGATACCTATTTAAAAATCAATGAGCCAATGGCCGCTGAGTCCATATTGCAGGATGCCCTTAAGCATGGTGCGAGCTGGCAGCTTGTTGCCCTCAATTTGTCTCAAGCCTACCTCGATCAAGCAAAGTACCAGACGCTTTTGGACAGTATTTCTACCGCTAATTTGCCTTTTGAGATTAAGCAAAAAGTGAAGGTGATGCGGAGTAAGGCTTTTTTGAGTTTGAAAAAGTATGCTGAGGCGGAAAGCGTTTTGCGGGAGGTCTTGCCCCGATCGCTTGATGAAGTATCAGCCCAATTACAGATGGCTCGTCTGTACTTGACCCAGAGCAATATTGCTCGTGCAAAACAGTGGCTTGATAAGGTTAACGCTAAGAATACCGATGAACCTCAGCTGTGGTTACTAAAAGGTGAAGTCGCGAGACGTACCTACAACATTAATCAAGCCACTGAGTTTTACAGTCGCGCTCTTGAACTCGACCCATTACAACTGGAGTCACTACATGCCAGGGCGAGTATTTGGCTCGACCAGTCACAATTGGACAAGGCGTTACTCGATATTAAAGCTGTTCGCCAACACTATCCGGATGATCTAAGAGGCCTAGTATTAGAAGCGACTTGGGCGGCTAAATCAAATAACAAAACCACCTTGGATAGAGCGCTAACTGACGCTAACGCTGTTATAGACAAATATAACCATTTAAAGCTGCAAGACGAGCCTTACTATCTAGTGTTGGTGGCTACTATTCGCTATATGCGCGGTGAATTCACTAGTGCTGAAGGTCTTTTAAAACGCTATCTTGAGTTGGAACCCAATAGTTTGGGGGGGTTAAGGTTAATGGCTGAAAATAGTCTTTTAATGCGTCAGCCAACCCAAGCATTGCAGGTCGCGACGCAAGGTTTGCAGCATTATCCTAATAATGTGGAGCTCATCGCCTTACAGGCTGAAGCCCATCTCATGCTAGGTGATTTTTCAAAGGCAGTAGAACTATTTGAAAGAGCACTCGCCTTAGAACCGAATAGTGCACTGCAAGAACGGCGTGCAATAGCTAATTTTGCTGATGGCAAGATTGATAATGCGATAGAAGATTTGCAAGCAATTGCTGCTAAAGGTGGTAACGGTGCCATTGCTAGATTAGGCGATGTGCTTATTCGCTCTGGTCGATATGAGCAAGCTTTGCAACTGGCGGATGAGCAGTTGAAACTGAACCCAACTAATCCAGTTTTTTACCATATTAAAGGTACAGCCTATTTGGGTATGAATGAGCCGCAACAGGCAAATAAGGTGTTTACCGACGCGTTAGTAGTCTCTCCTAACTACTTGCCAGCTTTATTAAACTTATCGAAGTTGGCGCTGAAAAATGAAGAGCTAGAACAGGCTCGTGGTTTTTTGGAGCAAGCGCTCAAGTTGGATAGAAGCAATAGGGCGGTGATGCAACACTTAGCAATTATTGAAGAAAAAACGGGAAATATTCATCAGGCTATAGAATGGCTGCAAAAAGTTGTCAGTAATGGGTTGGATATTCGCACGGGTCTATGGTTGGTCAAATTGCTGGGTCAGGAAAAAAGGGACAAAGAAGCTGAAGAACTGATTCGGCGGCTGATCAGCAAAAATCCAGAAAACCTAGGCTTGTTAGCTGTGCAGGCCCAACATAGCTTAGACAACGCTAACGTAGCTAAAGCCAAACTTGTTTATGACCGATTGGCAATCTTAGCTAAGGAAAAACAATCTATCCCTTGGCTGATTAAAGTCGCCAAGTATTTTCTTGCATCTGATGAATTAGAGAGGGCCCAGAGTGTGTTAGAAAGTGCCCGAGTTATTGACCCTCAAAATATTGTGGTGAGGGCGACCCTTTGCGAGTTTCAGCTGTATACCGGTGAGTTTGATGCGGCACTGGCATCGGCGAAGCGAATTGTTACCGAAGATCCTCAAAGTCCTGTCGGTTATCAATTGGCAGGTAATGCGCTAGTACAACTTGGCCAACTGGAGAAGGCCATCGATTGGTACCAAAAAGGCCTGGAGAATACGGTAGGCAATACCGCGCTTGCGGTGTCACTTTATAAAATCGTTTCGCAGCACCGAGATGTGGCCTCAGCCGTTGCCATGTTGGAGCAATGGGTTACTAGTAGCCGACAAAATGACTTAAGGGCGTTGAAGGTATTGGCAGCGGGCCATACCCAGTTGGGCCATTATGAGAAGGCGATTAGTTTGAATTTACAGTTGGAGCAGATAGTAAAAGATGACCCACTAGTATTGAATAACCTAGCCGTGTTATTTTCATTGACGAACGATGGTCGAGCTAGAAGCTACGCAGAACGTGCCCACGCGCTAGCGCCGAACTCCTATGGCGTCATTGATACCTTGGGCTGGATTTTGGTGAATGAAGGTGAGCTGACTTTAGGCTTATCGATGCTTAGAAATGCCGTGGCAATGTCAGGTGATAACGCGGAGATACGATACCATTATGGGGTAGCGTTATACAAAAGTGGTAAGAAGGAAGCCGCTAAGCGTGAGCTGACTAAGGCGTTACAGGGTTCGCCCCAGTTTAATGGTGTAGAAGAAGCACGTAAAATATTAAACAGTCTATCTTTAGCGCATTAAATTTAGTTTTATTATGCGTAATAGTAGTGGTAGTGACACATAAAATAAAAAAAGCAACTCAGTTGAGTTGCTTTTTGAAATAAAAAATACAATAAGAAATATAGTGAGGTCGTCGTAGTATTATCTTTTTACAACAAAACGACGGCGGAACAGCCAGGCAGCACCGAAGCTTAACAATGCCCATGTACCTGGCTCAGGTACCTTTACGCTATTGAAAACGAGATTATCGATCGCACCAGAACCACCCATCTTAAGAACGATACGAGATACGGTATCGGTAATGCCTAGATCAGCGAGAAAGTTAATAGGTGAGATGCGGTTAATTGAGTTATTGCCGTAATCTGCATTATCTCGAGCGATAAATTCGTCAAAACCAATGCTGCCTAGTTGTGTGCCGGTTGAATCGTAAAAGGAGGCGAGGTAATCATTGATAGTACCTGAATTAAAATCAATGACATCAAGGCCGAATTCGGAAATACCATAATCGAAGTCAAAAATAAGATTACCAGCGGGTTTCTTTTCTTCGTCATCGACGAACTTGCATACGCCGGTATTACAATTTTTCGCTTGATTTCTGCCATTAATGGTGCGGTTTTCTTGTATGATCAGTGCATTGCCCATCAACGGATTTGATGAAGCTAGATTACCTTGCGACCATGATTTTCCGCTTGTACCGCCGGTCAAATCTTTATCGCGGTCATTCTTCTTGTCAGCGGGGCCGCCGTTGCTCTTTTTGCCCGGGGTCGTATTGTAAAGAACAGCATAATCATTGCTGTGGGAGGTATTGAAATTCTCCGCAGAAATGGTTATTCCGCTGTATTGATTAGTAATAACACGCCCATGAACCATACTGACTTCTTCGTCAAACGTAAGCGTAACAGCATTAACCGTATTAGCTATCGTCAGTAGAGCAAGGCTACTTGCGAATACCGATATATTTTTCATACAAAAAACCTTATATATGGAGCTATTTACCAGTTAGGCGATTAAGAATAAACCTAATCGATAGAATTCTAAATAAAAATTGACCTAATATTAAGTCTAACTAAGCAATGTTACCAATAAATAACAATGACATTGGCATTAAATTGTAGTTGCCCTATTAGCAATAACTGCACCAGATTTTAAAAATTTAGTACTTTCAGAAAGTTACCGAGGAAGTCTAGTCTAGTTAAGGTGTTGTAGCAAAGGACTTGTAAATAATCTCGACTATATATGTCTTAGCTATTGAAAAGCGCATTTCCGTCGGCGCTGCTTGGTGGTGAAATGGTCTATTAAGCGATCAATAGTCATGGGTGCCTTTAGGGTTTTGTGGTTTGTGACTAATTTCATTCTAGGGAGTAATTTGAATGATTCGGTAATTGGGATAAAGGCGGGCTAAATTTTACGCCGGATTAAATCTTTAATAATAAAACGGGCCGGTGCAACCGCTTTTTTCAATTCCAGGCTGATTGGGCTTGGCTCTTGGTTAATTTCTGCGGCAATAAGCTCAGCACAAAGTGGCACAGAGCACAATCCTTTTGAACCGTGGGCTAGGTTTGCGTACAGCTCTGGCAGGTAGCGCCCCGGGCAAGGCAAATTGGCATTGGCGTTTTTTCTTAACAGCCCATAGTCTTTAATAAAATAGTGGTGGTGTGCGACAGCGCCAACTAATGGCATGTAGTCTGGGCTGGTACAACGGAAACCGACCCGACCTGACGAAGGTCCATTGGTAACAATATGTTGTTTTAGCGAGGGAATTAACTCGGCTGCGGTTGCTATGTTGGTGTTATGGTCTTTCTGTTCCAGCTTTTCGCTATCTTCATGTAAATTATAAGTTGCACCGATACAATGTAGTTGGTTAAGTTTCGGTGTGATATAGCCGTTTGCGCAGATCACCGTTTTTAATGCTTGTGTCACCGAATTGGCTGGCAGATAACTTATTTGTCCCCGGATTGATTTTAATGGCAGATATTGCGTTGGCAGCAACTGCTTTGCGGCATGGCTGTTGGCAATGACGACGATAGTGGCTTCAGTAACTATTTGTTGTTGGTCATCAAGAAGTTGCCATTTTTTCTTCTCATCATGCCAATGTAATGCGCGTACCTCTGTGTTTAATCGAGTTTTTATGTTGCTGTGAGCAAGCCAATAGCGGCACAGTGATGGTGGATTAAGCCAACCGCATTGAGGGAAGAAAAGTGCGTCACATTCTACTGGTATGCCAGCCTGCTTTGATGCTGTCACTGTGTCAACAAATTGCACGAACTCCGGATAGTCTTGATAACGTTCTCTTAAATCGTAAAATAAATCTCTTTCTCGCTGGTTGTATGCGAGCTGTAATAAACCGGACAGATCGCCTATTATCCGTGTTGTGCTGCCCGTTGATATGTGAAGGAGGTTTTTATAGTAATGCTGTGCATAAGATAATGCATGAAAGTAAAATTGGCTTAGTAAGGAATCGTTAGCAGAGATTTTTGTGTAGAGCATGCCTTGTGGATTCCCCGAAGCTTCATCTGCGATAGCACCATTTTTTTCTATCACCTCGACGCGAAAGCCTCTAGCCGCTAGACTGTTCGCCGTACTACAGCCGGCGATGCCGGCGCCAATAATAGCGATGCTGCTTC
>JANQMK010000393.1 GCA_028280085.1 Pseudomonadales bacterium | reverse complement strand
CGACTTATATCAATTACCGGTGGCGCTAATTTTACGGGTACTATTGATTATGACGCTAACGGCATCAGCGAAACATCTACCACTGAAACCTTTGTTTCGCGCGAGCTTGATTTTGATGGCACCTTTAGTAGTGGTGATACAAGTTTTAATGCTGGACTTAACATGATGTTGGATGGCGAAAATTATGAAGAGTCGGATGATACTGAGTCAGGCTTTATTGGTTGGAATACTATCTTGTCGTTCTCCGCTGTATTGGCGGGCATTGACAATACCACCAATATTACCCTGAGCGGTGAGGCCAGCGGTGAGGATTCTAACACAGCGGTAGGCGCTGCCGAACTAGTTGTACGCTTTAATGGTCAATCGCTCACATTCGCTACCTCAGATATTGAAGTCGATGAAATTGGTGTAGACATAGAGGAAAACTTTGTTTTAACCATTGCTGATAGTTTTGGTGTAGTGCTGGAAGCAACAAAGAATACAAACGGTATTTCCGGCGACATTGAAGTAAACGGCACTCAGTATGCGACTTTCATTAACGAAACTGAAGATTCGAGTGACTTGATTAGATTCAGCTTTACAGATTCAAGTTTCGCAACGCTGCAGTAAACGGCGCGAAGTTTGCCGACATAGTTAATTTAATGAGTATTAGATAGTTGTAGTAGGAGGCTCCAAGAATATGTTCTTGGAGCCTTTTTTGATGTTTCTTTAGATGAGGGTTGTGTGGTGAAAAATCTACCCTTACTCCCGCTAATCGCGATGGTGTATACATCGCTGGTTCATGCTTCCGAATGGGAAGTTTTCACTTCGATCAATGCCTACTCTTATAGTGATACGAATATTCACGAAGAAGACTGGTTTACACTCAGACCCTATCAACCAGGGAGAGTCTCTTTTCTGTTTAGCACGGCAGAAGTGGGTGTTAAGTACCGTAACTGGACCATATCGGCTATCTCTCGTTATGACTATTGGTCTGAGTTTAATGAGGATACGGGTGAATTGCTCTATCGCAAAGGTAATTCACTAAACCCTGAACTGGGGCGAGAATATGACATTGATTTATCGGTTAACCATATCCGGGCACGTGGCCTAAAGCTGACTTACAGTTGGCATCCTTGGCGCTATCGGCGGCTTACCGCTAGGGTGGGTTTGTCGTATTTAACCGCAGACAGGTTGCTTGATGGTGGCATTTACGGTGCTGCCACCGAGGTGACTGAAGATCGTTATGCCGGTGATCTGCTCGTCGATTACGATGGCTCGCAAGACATTTTCTTTGAAGGGCTAGAGTCGTCCTATCGCGGTTCTGGTAAAGGCTTGGCGCTTGATCTCCATTTGATGTGGCAGATTGAACACTTCGGGATGGTTGCGCTTGATATAGACGATCTCATGAGTGAGATCTATTGGTCTGATACACTGTTTAATGAATACAGAGCGAATCCACGGCCCGCAGAAATAGTTGATGGCAGACTTATCACCCATGCCTCGGTGAGCGGTAAACAAGGCGAAAAATCCCATCGCCAGCAGCTGACTCGGCGGATTACGCTAACGTCTCGATATATACTGGCGCGCCATATCCATATCTTGGCAGAAGTGCGTCATTTAGGCCCGGTAACCATTCCGCGCTTCGGCATCTCTTTCAATTTTACCCCCACCACCCATTTAGATTTATATCAAAGTAACTTCACTGGCGCATATGAAGTTGCTTTTCATTCTCGCCATTTCTTTATGTCAATTACAGCTGACAACAATCTTGAAGATGAGGTTGCCGTCGACAAATTACTTACGGCAGGCGTCAAACTGGGGTTTTCAATACCTTTGTAGCTAAGCACAATAACGGTTCACAGCGCGCTGTGATCTTGAGGCGCTGTTATCAGGAACTTAGCCAATTCTTTTTCAGTGCTGTTTACTAATAATGCTCTTTTGCCGGTAGTAGTGAGGCCAAGAGGGCGGCCTCTCATCTTTGCTACTCATCATTACCATGACATGCACTATTATCGTGAAATTATCAGTGACCTGTGTTGGTGTTTTGCACTGCTACAGGGCTTGTTTTTCTTTGTGCACCAAATAAGTGCTTAAGGAGCAGCTCTGATGTGTGTAAGTTGTCCGATTTTTTTTTATCTCTATGATTTTTATTGAAAAAATAGTTTTGGCATAGTGCGTGCTAAATTGAATCCGCATTCTGACATCAAAGTTTCATAAAAAGTGTGACGACTGTTGGGCTTGGTAAAAGAAATCATGATGCAGGATTGTAACGGGAACGGGATTGAACAAAGAGATTGTCAGGTGTCACTAAATCTCTGCCGCTGACAGGTTTGCGATCTGGCAAATGTATCAATCGGTGAAATTAATTCCTAAATAAAAAACTACTTTGTCAGTGACGATGTGGTGTCAATGGAGGAGGATTTTATGAAGTTAGTGACTGCGATCATCAAGCCGTTTAAGTTGGATGATGTACGCGAAGCGTTATCAGAAGTCGGTGTACAAGGTATTACTGTGACGGAGGTTAAAGGGTTTGGTCGACAGAAAGGCCATACAGAACTCTACCGCGGCGCTGAATATGTCGTAGATTTTCTGCCTAAAGTTAAGATCGAAATTGCAGTAGCGGATGAATCTGTGGATGGTACGATTGAAGCCATTAGTAAGGCGGCGAATACCGGTAAAATAGGCGATGGCAAGATTTTTGTTGCCGCCTTAGAGCAGGTTGTTCGAATTCGTACTGGTGAAACAGGTAATGATGCTGTTTAACCGATTAACCACCAACTTTATGACAGAATTAACAAATTTTTAAACAATTATTTATTGAGTTGCTTGCGAAGGGGGCGCTTCATGGAAAACGATATTATCCAAATTAAGTACGCGCTAGACACATTTTATTTTTTAGTGTGCGGTGCTTTAGTTATGTGGATGGCGGCAGGTTTCGCCATGTTGGAAGCTGGCTTAGTCCGGTCGAAAAACACCACAGAGATTTTAACTAAAAATGTGGCGTTGTTTGCCATTTCATGCACCATGTATCTCGTCATGGGATATACCATTATGTACGGTGGTTCTGAGGGTGGCTTTCTGCCCGACAGCTGGTTTGGCAATAGCATCGCTAATGCTAGTGTTGATGAAGTCCTTGCTAGTGGTGGTGGTACTTACTATTCAGGCGCGTCAGATTTCTTTTTCCAAGTTGTGTTCGTAGCAACAGCGATGTCAATTGTATCAGGCGCTGTAGCTGAACGAATGAAGCTATGGGCTTTCCTTACTTTTGCCGTCGTTATGACAGGGGTAATTTACCCTATTGAAGGTATGTGGAAGTGGGGTAGCGGTTGGTTAGCTTGGGGCGACGAAGGTATTATTAAAGGCACTAGTTTACCTGCGTTTCAAGATTTTGCCGGCTCTGGTGTGGTCCATATGACAGGTGCGGCTGCGGCGCTTGCTGGTGTGTTGTTACTTGGTGCACGTAAAGGCAAGTACGGACCAAATGGCGAAATTAACGCGATTCCAGGCGCTAACTTACCATTGGCAACATTGGGAACATTCATCCTTTGGTTAGGTTGGTTCGGCTTTAACGGTGGTTCAGAGCTGATTGTATCTAATATTGATGAAGCAAATGCAGTGGCTAACATATTTGTTAACACTAATGCTGCAGCTGCCGGGGGTTTGATTGCTGCATTGGTGGTAGCCCAGTTACTATTTGGTAAAGCAGATTTGACCATGGCATTGAATGGCGCACTGGCCGGCCTGGTAGCGATTACGGCGGAGCCATTAGCGCCTACTGCTGGAGCAGCTACACTGATTGGTGCCATTGGTGGCGTAATAGTAGTATTCTCAATTGTGACATTGGATAAACTTCAGATAGACGATCCCGTCGGTGCTATTTCAGTACATGGTGTGGTTGGCATTTGGGGACTATTGGCAGTACCTTTTAACAATAGCGATGCCACCTTTATGTCTCAGATTGTGGGAACTGTTGCTATCTTTGCCTGGGTATTTTCTACATCGTTTATTACTTGGTTTGCGCTTAAGACAATTATGGGCATTCGAGTGAGCGAAGAAGATGAGTACGAAGGTGTTGATCTTTCTGAGTGTGGTATGGAGGCCTATCCAGAGTTTACCTCTAAAGTATAAGTTGGCCTTTATACAACTAAAAAGTGTAAAAAAGGGGAGCGAAAGCTCCCCTCAGAGTGATGACAAACCCAGTGATTTTAGCTGGGTTTGTTTTTTCTGAAACGAGAGCCTGGCTGTTCACCTACCGCCTAA
>JANQMK010000381.1 GCA_028280085.1 Pseudomonadales bacterium | reverse complement strand
GTCATACCCCTGGTTGAAATTTGTAATTTTACCCTTAGACTATGTAGCGAACTAATCGAGGTAGCGAACTAATTGAGTAGGATTATCGTGATGCCAATGGCCATTAACAGCATTTATGTGAAGCTCTTTGTCTTTTGTTTATTTTTACCGTTATTGAATGGTTGTGGTATAAACAACATTCCGACTTTTGATGAAAAAGTTAAATCCGCATGGGCTCAAGTGGAAAACCAATACCAGCGCCGTTCAGACTTAATTCCTAATCTTGTCTCCACCGTCAAGGGTTATGCAGCCCACGAAAAAGAAACGTTGACTGCCGTGGTGCAAGCGCGCTCAAAGGTAGGATCGATACAGGTAGGTGAAAACTTGTTGAATAACCCGGAAGCGTTGCAACGGTTTGAACAAGCACAAGCTGAGCTGAGCAGCGCATTAAAACGTTTGTTAGTTGTGGCAGAGAGATATCCTGACTTAAAGGCAAACCAGAATTTTATTGCACTGCAGTCACAGTTAGAGGGGACGGAAAACCGTATTGCCGTTGCTCGTCGCGACTATATTACCTCGGTAGAGCATTTCAATACAGAAATTAGAACTTTTCCCGGTAAAATTTGGCATACTCTACTGTATAGCGACTTAAAAATTAAGGAGTCCTACAAGGCTACAGCGCCAGATGCTGCCACTGCACCTCAAGTGGAATTCTAAATGGAAGCACAGTTTATTGTTAAGCACTGCCGCTTGAGTTATTTGATCCTACAGCCATTAGGGTGGTTGTCTCTATTCATCATTTGCACACTGCTACCGGTTTCAGCTCATGCTGAGTTCGAATTTCCCCCATTGACTGGTCGAGTGGTAGATAATGCGGGGTTGATCAGTACCACCACAGAAAAGCGCATCACACAACAGCTTGCGGCTCTCGAGCAACAGGCTAGCCGCCAATTTGTCGTGGTTACCTTAGAGTCGTTGCAAGGCTACCCGATTGAAGAGATAGGTTATCAACTGGGGCGGCACTGGGGAATTGGCGTTAAGGGCAAAGATGACGGTATTTTACTTATTGTGGCGCCTAATGAACGCAAAGTCAGAATTGAAGTGGGCTATGGCTTAGAGGGTATTATTACGGACGCATTAGCTGCAAATATTATTCATGCTGTTATTTTGCCGCAGTTTAGGCGTTCCAAGTATGAACAGGGGATTGTGTTAGGTACCAACGCAGTATTTGAAGCGTTAGACGGCAAATATCAAATGAAGACCACTCAACGCCGTGGTGGCAGTAAAAAAAGTAACAGTGTTGTGTCATTGATCTTTTTTATTTTAATAATCTTGATGAATCTATTCGGCGGATTAGGACGACGGCGCGGACGGTTTTATCGCCGTAGTGGCTACTACGGTGGTTTTGGTGGAGGCGGCTTTTCCGGCGGCGGCGGTGGCTTTGGCGGCTTTTCCGGTGGTGGCGGTAGCTTCGGTGGCGGTGGCGCCTCAGGGGGTTGGTAATGTTAGTATCAGAAAGCGAACAGGCTGAGATTATGGCGGTAGTGGCGGATGTTGAGCAGCGTACCGATGCCGAGCTTGTGACCGTCCTGGCGAGTAAAAGTGATGATTACCACTATATCCCTACACTGTGGGCAGCCTTAGTAGCACTTGTGCTACCTTTTGCCTTGGCTATAACTCCCTTTTGGCTCGATAATCAGCAAGTTGCCATGTTACAGATGGGGGTATTTTTAGCGATTGCCATTATTTTTCGGTGGCCACCGTTATTAGCGCGGCTCATTCCAAAACAGGTTCGTTATTGGCGTGCGTCCAACCTTGCTCGGAGACAATTCTTAGAAAATAATTTACACCATACTAAAGGTGAAACGGGTGTATTGATTTTTATTTCAGAACTAGAACACTATGTTGAGATTATTGCTGATAGAGGCATTGATCAACAAGTGGAAGCGGGCCAATGGCAGACCATAGTCGATGGGTTGATTGATGAGATTAAACGGGGTAATACGGCAGCGGGAATTAAAGCTTGTGTAAGTTCTTGCGGCGAATTGCTGGTAAAGCATGTACCCGCTACGACTAAAAAAAATGAGCTACCTAATCATTTAATAATACTTTAAATGTTTTCTAGGGCACCTTCTCATTATTCAGAGGTGCCCTAGCATTATCGACGTAAGCCTGATCGATGTAAGCCTGGGTAACTAAATTATTAATGTGCTTCATATGAAAAAAGATAAGCGGATTATTACCGGTGAGAAAGTTAAGAAAACATGGGCTTACCGAAAAGCAGAGCGGTTAAGCGACGATTATCGAAATGAGCCAGCGAAGTTGGTTGATCTCATTGCTCGGGCGACGCAAAAAGCACAGGGCAACGTCTCTGAGCGGTTCAAAGAAGTTAAACATTCGTTTTTTGTTTTTTTACGGTTGTTGAAATCTTACAGCAAAGGTGATTACCGGGATATACCATGGAAAAGCTTATCCATGATTATTGCTTGCGTGATTTACTTTTTGACACCGCTTGATTTTATTCCAGATTTTCTTGCGACCTTAGGCCTGCTTGATGATGCCGCACTCATTTCCTGGACATTAAAGTTTCTGTCTGAAGATATTGAACGGTTTGAATCTTGGGAACAACAACAAAAAGATGATACGGATGAGCTAACCGCACTTGATGGTGAAACTGACAAAAATAATGAAACACTTTCGCCCTGACTTACTTTCTATTTGATTAGCGAATGCAGCTTGCGAGGGTACTGGCTTTGACATAGTATCCACCGGGCATGGATGCTTATGCCGATAAATTAATGGAGTTATAGATGATTAGATTTCGTCCAAAACTGGGTGATATTAATGAAATTCTGGCAGGAATCGTTGATATAAGCCATCAACAAGAGCTGTTTGAGTATTTAGCTGTGCGTTCTTTTGAAGGCGACCAGCTCAGTTTCACAGAGCTTGAAGAACATGTGCTTATGGCGGCTCGGCGGCGAAATGCAGATCATTGGGAAACCCACGTTGTCATGCTTGACGACAAAATTGTAGGATACAGTGATGGTGTACTACAAAAAGAACTAATTTGTTAAGTCATTCTTCATGTAATAAGATATGCAAAGATAAATATGAAGAGATAAATTAGCTAGCGCCTACTCGATAATATGAGGGTGCAGGCAGCTAAGAAGTAACAGTTATCAAATAGCTGTTAAGAAAAAAAGTGTGATACTTGATTGGCCAACTCATCCATACGGTATGGTTTGGATAATACCTTGATATCATTTGCTAGATTATTTTTCGGTTGGGCCTTAAATTCAAATCCTGTGGTTAGTAATACTTTTAGGTCTGGCCTAATCTTTTGGGCGTGTTCGTAGAGCTCGTGGCCTGATATACCACCGGGCATAACAACGTCACTAAATAACAGATCTATTTTCTCTGCAGAATTGAGAATATCCAGAGCCTGCTCACCACTTTCGGCTGTCAGTGTGTGATAGCCTAGTTCCGATAAGTGAGTGCAGGTGATTTCTAACAAGTCGATTTGATCATCTACTACTAAAATAGTTTCGTGATGTAAACTGGCTTTGGGTAGGCTTCTTTTTCTTTCGGGTACTCTTTGCTGAGTTTGCTCGCAGCGAGGAAAGTAAACCAATATCTTTGTGCCTTCACCCAGTGTTGATTCTATTTCGATATGGCCGCTTGAACGCTTAACGAAGCCGTATACCATACTCATTCCCAAGCCTGTGCCCTTACCAATATCCTTAGTAGTGTAGAACGGTTCGAATATATGTTCGAGGGTAGTGTCGTCCATACCGGAAGCATTGTCAGTGAACTCAATAGCGACATAATTACCGCTACCAAAATCGTTGGTTTGGCCGGCAACAGATTTATTTGTAGAGTAATTGTAGGTTTTTATTATGTAGAGGCCACGTCGGTTTTCTGGCATTGCATCTCTAACATTCAGGCTCAAGTTAACTAGCATGTCTTCTAAATCGCGCGGGTCAATATTGATTGTCCATATATCTTCCGCTAATTCTAGTTGCATATCTATTTTGCTGGTTAATGAGCGTTGAATGAGTTCACTAATGTCCGTGATAACATTGTTAACACAGATTGGTGATGCGGTTGATGGTTCTTGACGAGAGAACTGTAACATACGGCGTGTCAAGGTTGCGGCTCGTTCCGCCGCGTTGATTGAGCTCTTAATCCATTTTTCAGTTTTTTCGCTATTGGGATTGCATTCAACCAATTCTAAATTACCCATGATAATGCCGAGAATATTATTGAAATCATGGGCAATTCCACCAACCAACTCACCGATAGATTGCATCTTTTGACTTCTCCGTAAAGCATTTTCTTGCTTTACTCGCTCGGTAACGTCGGTAATACAGGCGATATAGCTTTGACCTGGCTGGTCGGTAGATATATCTGTCTTAATCTCACTGATAGTCATATAGAGCGGAAATTGACTACCATCTTTACAGATGCCGTACCCTTGTTTGTGTACGCCGAGAGTTTGGTTTTTGCCGGTTTGAATACACAGATCAAAGTGACTGATGACGTTATCTTGATATTCCTGGTCAAATAGATCTAGGAAGCTGCTGCCGATAAGGTCCTCCGCGGTAAAGCCGAATGTCTTTTCCACCGCGTCATTAATACTTTCAATATTTCCATGTTTATCGAAGGTGATGACACAATCATTCATCGCACTTATCATTGCTTGCGTTCGTTGCTGATTACATTTAAGCTCCATCAAGTTAATAAAATGCTTCACAGCACCGCAAACTCTTAGTTTGATTAACTCATTGTCGATTGGCTTCGTCAAATAATCAAAAGCGCCGCGCTGTAACCCGGCCACGATTTCTGATGTTTTTAAGCACTGCGCGGTGAGCATAATAGTCGGAATATCTGCTGTACGGGGGTCGTTTTTTAGCTCTTCTAATACTGTAAAGCCGTCCATTCCCGGCATCTGGACGTCTAATATAATAGTTTCCACCGTATGCTTCTTGACTTCTCTTAGAGCCTCTTCGCCTGAACTTGCTGGGACGATATCGTAGTGGTCTTCTAAAATATGTGTGAGTAACATGACGTTAGCGGGATTGTCGTCAACAATTAGTACACTCATGAATGCATTACTCCTAAAACAAATACTATATGTTGGCGGTTTCCATGCAAGCTATTATTTGCTTTGTTGTATTTATTCGATCGCTATTGTTCATCTGAGAAAAACTTCAGGTGATTAACAAGTTCTTCAAAGAAGGAATCTATCTCTCTACCATGGCCATTAAGATGGATAAGTTTTTCCATGCAACTTTCGGTGAGACGCATCAGATGTTCTTCTTGCTCCAGGGACAGATGTAACGTGTGCATTGCTTTATGCATATCCGTAAAAAAAGATTCAATGATATCCAAGGTATGTTTTTCATGGGAGATAAAAGTATCTTCCAGTTTGCCCGTTGTATTATTGACATCATTGATAATTTCGACGATTGTCTCCTGCCTCAGAATATCCATTATGCGGGCATCCATTCCTTCAACGATAAGAGCAAAAATATCTTTGTAGCGTCCAAAGGCAACACTATCGTCGTGGGGCATATCTTTAATTAATATAGATACATGTTTGTCGTTAAAAATAGTTCTATTTTTAAATTCATAAATGCGGCCGATATCACGTAGCTCAGAGAACAGTTTTTCTTCAATTGGGCTGCACTCAGCAAAGTCTTTACGCCATGAGATGTTGCCTTTGTCTGTTCTAAACTGAACGCAACCTGATAGACCGAGTTTTTCTAACATATTAAATAGATTGGCTGCGAGTTCGTTGGGGGTGTTGGAAGAAAATGACTGCTTTAGAAACTGCACTAACATACCGTATTGCGCGGCTTCTTTCATCGATTCAAAAGCCATTTCACGTGAATGTTGCTCTCTTGAAACAGCATCTTGCTTGTCTGCTTTAATACGTTCGATGGTATGTATTTTTGCTCTAAACTCATCAAGCTTAATGGGTTTAGAGACGTAGTCCCATGCGCCAACTTCGTAGGCTTTTAAACGCTCCTCTTCACAATCAAGGCCGGAGACGAAAATGACTGATGAGTTGTCGAAGCTATCTATTTTTTTGATTTCTTGGCAAACTGTAAAACCATCTATATCACCAATATGGACGTCAAGTAACATGATGTCTGGTTCAACATCGGTGTAGCTATCAATGGCCGATTTGCCTGTTTCACAGCAACTTATTTCGTACTCGTCGCAGAGTAAATCTGTCATTAATCTTCTAAATTGTGGGTCATCATCTACCACCAAAACTTTTGTTTGTTTCATGTTGGCCCTCGATATTCTGCGTCGACTGTCTATAACTTTTGATAGATTTGGTGCCGATAGTTAAAACTGTCCTAGTAAACTTAGAATAGCACAATGCAGCTAATTTCAGGCAGAGTTTGACATTATCTATGGTATTAAATGTCAGTTAACTAAGATTATTTATAACGATAGTGAAGGTGGGTTGGATTACGGTATTGCTTATAGTGAAAACTGCGATTTAGGAGCGCCGAACTAGGTACTTTTACAATAAGTATTACCTATTTTGGGAATAACTCTGACTGATAAAGATCTGTTATTATGACTTTATTCGATGGAACTGGGCCGATCACCATGGCCAAAGGTTGGAGTATTACGCCCCTAACTATCGCTATAGCGGTAATGGCCTGGCGTCACACCGGTCCATTTTTTGAAAGCTCGGTGGAATGTGGATGTCTCGGTAAAGCCAACCTTCTGTGCTATTTGGTCAAGTCCTAGTTTGGATTGACTTAGGTGATAGATGGCGAGGTCGCGACGTACCTGATTTTTAATTTCTTGAAAGGAAGTGTTCTCTTGCTTCAATTTGCGGCGAAGAGTTTGGGATGTGGTATTGAGTTCCGTTGCGATGGATTCAAAGTCTCTCATCCCAGCTTCAAAATCGCGGCTGAGTAAGCGGCGTATTTGTGTGGTAACACTGGAATTATTGTTGGGTTTTACTAGTAGTGAGCCTGGTGCTTCACGCAACATATCGTTAAGCTGTTCTTCATCTTTTTCGATAGCAGCGTTAAGGTAGCGACTTTCAAAAGTCAGCGATATTTTGCCTTGCTCAAAGGCGAGAGGGCAGTAGAACAATAACTCATATTCAGAAACATAACTGGGTGGTGGGTAACTAAAGCTAGCCTGCAGCAAAGGAATCCGTTGGCCTATCAACCAACTTGCTAATCGATGCCATATCACTAATTGGCTTTCAACTAAAAAGTGACTTTTTAGTTGGCGCTGTGGCTCATTATCATGAATAATCAAGTGGGCCACGTCGCCATCAACTTCCATCTCTGAGAAGGTGTTTAAATCAAATAATCGGTAGAAGCGCATACCTCTATTCAAGGCAATTTTAAGTGTTCTAGCATGAATGACGAGCTGGCACATGGTAGCGAAAGCACCTACCTTGCTGCGTGCCTTCGATAGTCCTAACAGTTCATCATCCAATGTGGTGGCGACTTCTTTGTATAATCTAGCGAAGCTATCTGGATATATTCTTGCTTGGTTTTCATTGATTAAGCTAGGGGAAATGCCAGCGCGCTCTAAGATAATAGATGTATCATAGCCGCGTTGTTTGGCTCCCTCCAAAATAGCCGCTACGAATTGATTGGCGATCGTAGTTGTACGTATCGGGCGCATCGGCTTAGGTTTCTGCTCATGGTGATTTTGCTTCATCGCAAACGAGTTTGCCTTCAGTTTAAAAGCTTGTCGAAAAAGCTACAGTTTATCATTGTCATTTGGTGGAGGTGAACTGTTGGTTTAACAGTAAAAGATTTTTATTGACTAGTATTCGGGTTTGAGTGATATGTAAACAGTGTTGCGGTGTTTTCTGTGGTATTTGTAGTGTAATTGTCTTATTTACAGCGTTGAGAAGCAAGCCAGGCTTTCAGATAGCGGTATAGATAAAGACGCCAATGTTTCCAGTGGCGTCTTTATTATCGCTATCGACCGTCCGTTTGGCCCCTGCTTGCTTGGTACTGCTTGTTTCGGTACTGCTTCTTTGATGAAACTACCTGTTTTGTACAGCGGCTAGGGGCCGAGGCCGTCTAAACGGTTTATTCAAATATTTCGCCTTTTTTTGCTTTTTCCAACAGCAGTTTAGGTGGGGCAAAATGCGAACCGTATTTCTCAGCTAACTCGGTCGCGCGTGCGACAAACTTATCTAAGCCATACTGGTTAACAAACTGCAGAGTACCGCCAGTCCAAGGTGGGAAACCAATGCCAAAGATCGAACCAATATTGGCGTCAGCCACTGATTCCAAAACCTTTTCTTCGTAACATCGAATGGTTTCGATAGACTGAATAAATAGGATGCGATCCTTGATTTCCTGTAAGTCAACTTCTTTAGCAGGTTTAGCGTAGCGTTGGTACAGTTCCGACCAAAGGTGCTTTTTACCATTTTTAGGGTACTCATAAAAGCCTGCCCCGGCAGCTTTACCTGAGCGTCCAAACTCTTCCACCATTTGACGGACTAATGCTTGACCTGGTGTTGGTGTGTGAGGTTTGCCTGCTGCTTCCATGTCTTTTCGGGTTTGGTCTTCAATTTTTAATACCAGCGATAAGCTGACTTCGTCCAATACAGCCAATGGTCCGACTGGCATACCAGCTAACATCGCGCCGTTTTCAATAGAAGCGGGACTGATACCTTCAGCCAGCATCGCAACGCCTTCCATTGCGGAAGTGCCAAACACTCTTGAGGTGTAGAAACCGCGGCTATCGTTGACAACTATAGGCGTCTTGCCAATTTGTAAAACATAGTCAAATGCTTTAGCCAGCGTCTCGTCGGATGTCTCTTTACCCTTAATGATTTCTACTAAAGGCATTTTGTCAACGGGAGAAAAGAAATGTAAACCAATAAATTTGCTGGCATCTTGAGATGCTTCTGCCAGCTCAGTTATGGGTAAGGTGGATGTGTTGGAAGCAAATACACCGGTTTTAGCCAGTAGAGGCTCAGCCTCTTGGGTAACTTTTGCTTTTAGCGATCTATCTTCAAACACTGCTTCAATAATCAAATCACACTCTGCTAAATCCTCTGCCTTATCGGTGGCCAGAATACGATTGAGTACAGCCTGTTTTTGCTTTTCATCGATTTGGCCGCGAGATACTTTTTTATCAAGCAGCTTGGCTGAATATGATTTGCCTTTTTCCGCTTGTTCAATGGAAACATCCTTTAATACGGTTTCAACATTTTTCATTGCTGTGACATAGGCGATACCGGAACCCATCATGCCGGCGCCAAGTACACCCACTTTTTTCGCAGTCTGTCGTTCAATGCCGTCGGGGCGGCTAGAGCCGGCCTTAATATCATTCAATTGAAACCACAGGGTGCCAATTATGTTTTTCGCTATTTGACCCGTTGCCAAACTAGTGAAGTAACGTGCCTCAATGCGTGATGCCGATTCAAAATCGACTTGGGCGCTTTCTACAGCAGCTGACATAATGGCATCTTGGGCAGGGTAATTACCCTTGGTCTTTTGTCGCATAACGGCTGGTGCTATAGGAATCAACTCAGCCAATTGAGGGGAACCAGGTATACCACCCGGTATCTCGTAGTCCGGCCTGTCCCAAGGTTGTTGTGACGTCGGATTTGCTTTAATCCAAGCCTTAGCTGCGGTTATCATATCTTCCTTAGTCGTCACTACTTCGTCGATTAGACCCTTATCTAGTGCCCGTTGCGGGTTCATCTGTTTGGCTTCAAGCAAAAAGGGGAGTGACTTTTCTAAACCGAGCAGGCGTACCATGCGAACGATACCACCACCGCCTGGCAGTAAGCCCAACTGGGATTCTGGTAGCCCTAGTTTTATATCGCTGTTAGCAAGGCAAATACGGTAATGGCAGGCTAAACATATTTCATAGCCTCCGCCTAGGGCGGCGCCATTAATCGCCGCTACTACAGGTTTGCCTAAGGTTTCCAGCGCGCGTAAGTCGGCTTTTACCCCTTGTGTCATAGCAAATATGTCGGCAGCATCTTCTTCGGTAACCTTAATGAGTTCCCGTAAGTCCCCGCCGGCAAAAAATGTTTTTTTCGCTGACGTGATAATAATGCCGGCAACATTGTCGATATCACTTTGTAGTGTTTTAACATGTGCAGACATTGCCTCTCGGTAATCATCGTTCATAGTATTGGCTGATTGACCAGGCATATCCATGGTGAGGGTTACAATATTATCTGCATCCTTCTCAAATTTTATTGCGCTCATATTATTCCCCTTATTTAGATACGTTCGATGATGGTGGCAATACCCATGCCGCCGCCAACACACAGTGTGCACAAGCCATAACGCTGGCCGCGTCGCTCGAGTTCGTCGAGAACTGTACCCACTAACATAGCGCCAGTCGCACCCAGTGGGTGCCCCATGGCAATGGAACCGCCGTTGACATTAATTTTTTCCATCGGCACGTTAAGTTCCTTTTGAAAGCGCATAACGACCGAAGCAAAAGCCTCATTGACTTCAAACAAATCAATGTCGCTAACAGCTAAGCCGGCCAAATCCAGCGCTTTTCTGGTAGCGGGGGCGGGGCCGGTTAGCATAATAGTGGGGTCAGTGCTAGTCAGAGCCGTTGCAATAATACGAGCGCGTGGCGTGAGGTTTAAATCTTTGCCGGCCTGTTCGCTACCAACTAGCACAGCGGCTGAGCCATCGACAATGCCAGACGAATTGCCTGGTGTGTGGACATGGTTAATTTTTTCAACATAGTGATAGCGATGTTCTGCCACTGAATCAAAACCGAATTCACCCATTAGCTGAAATGATGGTTTTAGCTTGGCTAAACCGTCGACTGTAGTATTGGGTCGAATAAACTCATCGTGGTCGAGGATAGTTAAGCCGTTTTGATCTGTTACTGGCACAATAGATTTGAAGTAACCTGATTGTGCTGCGTGCGCCGCCTTCTGCTGTGAGCCGAAAGCGAATTCATCGACGTCTTCCCGAGAAAAACCCTCAATGGTTGCAATTAGGTCGGCACCTATGCCTTGCGGCATAAAACCGGTTTTGATATTAGTAGCTGGGTCCATAGCCCACGCGCCACCATCGGAACCCATCGGCACACGGGACATTGACTCTACGCCACCAGCGACAACTAAGCTCTCCCAACCGGAGCGGACTTTCATCGCAGCCGTATTAACGGCTTCCAATCCAGACGCACAAAAACGGTTGAGCTGCACGCCGCATACGGTTTCATCCCAGCCCGCAGCAATAGCGGCGGTTTTTGCAATATCGGCGCCCTGATCGCCTAGTGGGCTGACACAACCGAGCACTATATCATTGACCCGTGAGGTATCGAGATCATGGGTTTGCTGCAGGTGTTCTAATAGGCCTGTAATGAGGCTAATGGGTCTGACTTCATGCAGTGAACCCTCCTGCTTGCCTTTGCCGCGTGGGGTGCGCACGGCATCGTAAATATAGGCTTCTGTAACCATAATAGTTCCTTTGCTATTGAAATGGATAATAGATGATGATCAATTACGGGAATTAATCCATGCTTTGCTGACAGTATTTCTGCCTAGAAACATAGGGGTATTTCATAACATGAACAATGGGAAAAACCGACATTACATTAGCAATTAGTGACAAAGATGGTTACGATCGTTACATGCCAATGGGGCTATCTAGTTAAATTTCTTGCTTTATCAATACTTGTCGTAAGGCAATAATAGAGAGATCTTCTATAGATAAGCTGCCATCTTGTCGAAACCAACGCGATGTCCAACTGAGGGCGCCTTGCAATAAGCGCCTTATAATAAAGGCATCGCCACGCACGATACCTTCGCTGATGCCCTGGTTTAATGCGTCCAGCCAGTAGCCTTCATAGATATCTCTTAACGCCAAAATGCTATCTTGGTTAGTTGCTGATAATGCACGCCATTCGTAGACGAGAATACCCATGGCTAGTCCGGTTAAACCGTTTACGGCCTCGAGTTCGCAGCGTATTAAGGCCAGTATCTTTTCTTCCGCCGAATGAGCTTTGGTCAGCGCATTTTTCATCTTGGCAGTCGATAGAACAATAGCATCTGTCACCACCGCTTTAAGAATATCCTCTTTGGTTTTAAAGTGATGAAATATACTGCCCGATTGGATACCGACGGCATTAGCGATATCGCGCACAGTAGTGCGCTCATAGCCCCGTTCATTAAACAAGTACGCAGCTTGAGCAAGTAGCTTACCGCGGGGGCTTTTCGGGTCAGTAATATCTCCGTTCTGGATCAGTTCTTCAATAATGGTCATACAGCATCAACTCAGGTAAATGGCGCGAACTATAAATGAACGAGAGCGTTCGGGCACATTGTAACGAGAAAGAAGTGCTTTACAAACCAAGCGCTTGCTTGGTATGGTTGTAATGCTCGGTTGATTGTGGGTATTAGCGCGGTGTTTTTTTTGAAAAAGTATTGTAATTTAAATACTTATACTGACTAGCTAAATAAAATTGATAGCTTTTATTTTGGATTGATAATTAATCAAATTAGTTAATATTAAAAGATCATGAGTGCATATTCATAAGATTGAGCTAACAATATGTGACGATCGTGAGGACTGGTTTCGTGAAACGACAAAGCACAGATGTTGTAGATAAAACCGTTCGCATTGGCTGCTCATCAGCTTTTTGGGGAGACACAGAAACCGCAGCTGAGCAATTGGTTACCCGTGGTCATATCGATTATTTGGTATCAGATTATTTGGCTGAAATTACCCTATCGATCATGGCGGGCCAGCAACTCAAAAATCCTGAAGCAGGCTATGCCGCAGATTTTGTCAAAACGATAGAGCCGCTATTAAAACCCATTAAGCAAAATAGTATTAAGGTGCTAAGTAATGCCGGTGGCATTAATCCGCTCGCTTGTCGAACGGCATTGCAGCAAGCGGCCAAGGCGGCAGGTGTCAAGATGAAAATCGCCGTGGTGCTGGGCGATGATATTACTGCTTTGTCCGATGAGCTGCGGCGTACCGCAGTGAAGGAAATGTATAGTGGGGTGCCTTTTCCTGATGCGAGTTTGAGTGTCAATGCTTATTTGGGGGCGTCGGGCATTGTCGCTGCATTACAAGCTGGCGCTGATATTGTCATCACTGGACGAGTCGCTGATAGCGCCTTAGTACTGGCGCCATTGATCTATGAATTTCACTGGGCGTTTAGTGATTTCGACAAGTTAGCCCAAGGTTCTTTAGCAGGGCATATTATTGAATGCGGAGCGCAATGTACCGGCGGCAACTTTACCGATTGGCGCCGAGTGGCCGATGGTTATGCCGATATGGGTTTTCCCATAGTTGAGGTATCGGCTGATGGCAGTTTTGTGGTTAGTAAGCCGGACAATACCGGTGGTCTTGTTACTATTGCGACCGTTGCAGAGCAGTTGGTCTATGAAATTGGCGACCCGCGTACATACTGCTTACCAGATGTGGTATGTGACTTTACCCAAGTTAGCTTACAGCAATTGGGGGAAGATAAAGTTACTGTATCGGGAGCCAAAGGGCGAGCGCCAACATCGGATTATAAGGTGTCAGTGACTTATTTAGATGGTTATCGCTGTTCAGTCACTTTTTTACTGGCTGGCCTGGAGGCTAAATCCAAGGGGCAGGCAGTGGCAACTGCTTTGCTGGAAAAAACTGCAGCAATGTTTGTAAAAAAGGGATTTGCTGCATATACCGCAACCCATATTGAATTACTGGGCACTGAGGCCACCTATGGCGAGCATGCTGCTAGTCAGTCGTGGCGTGAAGTTAGTGTGAGAATTACAGTAGCCCATCCAGAGAAAAAAGCATTGGTGCTATTTTCGCGTGAAATTGCCCAGGCTAGCACAGGAATGGCGCCGGGTATTACCGGCATAGTGGGTGGCAGACCCAAGGTGACCCCGAAAATTTGTCTGTTTTCTTGTTTAATTGATAAAGCACATATTCAGGTTGAACTAGATCTTGATGGTATCTGTAAAACCATTGCGTTAGATACTGTGTCGCATACTGAAAGTACTAATTTAGTTGAGCCTAATATTGATAACGAGCAACCGTCCAAGCAAACATCTGACCTACCTACCGCTGGTGCTGTGCCGCTGGTTAAACTTGCCTATGCGCGCAGTGGTGACAAAGGCAATCATGCCAACATTGGTGTCATTGCCCGTAAACAATCCTACTTGCCCTATATTTTACAAGCCTTATCGGAAGATGCGGTGGCATGTTATATGGGACATGTGCTCGATGTCGAAACGGGTAAGGTCACTCGCTGGCAACTGCCGGGCTTTCATGCAATAAATTTTTTGTTGGAAAACAGCCTTGGCGGTGGCGGTGTAGCGAGTTTGCGTGTTGATCCGCAAGGTAAGGCATTAGCACAACAGCTATTAGAGATCGAAATACCTGTATCGCAGGATATTATTGATGAGTTAGCTTAGCAAAATGGGAATAGCATTATGGCCGTAATAGAATCTGCCGTTGTACCAGAGTCGACGGTATTTCGCGAGAATGCTGCCAATATGGCAGAGCATATTGCTGAATTTCGAGCAATAGAGCAGAAGGCAATTGACAAAGCTAATGCTGCCAAAGAGAAATTTGATCAGCGTGGTAAGTTATTACCCCGTGCACGCCTGAGCTTGCTGATAGATCGCGGTGCACCCTTTATTGAATTATGTTCGTTGGCTGGTTACCAAATGCATGACGATCAGGATGGCTCCTTAGCGGGTGGGGGTATCATCGGTGGTATAGGTTATGTTGCGGGTGTGCGCTGTTTGATTTGCGTCAGTAACTGCGCGGTAAAAGGTGGTACTGTATCACCGGCCGGGCTGGACAAGACATTACGCTTACAACAAATTGCGTTAGAAAATAAATTGCCCATAGTCACGTTAGCGGAAAGTGGCGGCGCCAATTTGAATTATGCTGCGGAAATATTTGTCCAAGGCGCGAGAGGGTTTGCCAATCAAGCGCGCTTATCTGCAGCGGGTATTCCACAGGTGACGGTAGTTCACGGCAACGCGACCGCGGGCGGTGCGTATCAACCAGGCTTATCCGATTATGTGGTTGTTGTTAGGGA
>JANQMK010000378.1 GCA_028280085.1 Pseudomonadales bacterium | reverse complement strand
CCTTGCATACGCTGGAAGCGGGCAATGACATCGCTAATAGTATAGTTGCGCACATGTCCCATATGCAGTTTGCCTGATGGATAAGGAAACATGGCGAGGCAATAAAATTTTTCTTTCGTATTATCTTCTGTAACGCAGAAAGTATTATTTTTCTCCCAATATTCACGTGCTTCACGCTCAATGTCTTGCGGTATATATTGGTCTTTCATTCTTTCAAACTCTCGTTGCTCAGCTATTTAGCGGGCATTGGTGTCAGTTAGTATTGCGGTGTTAAGGGAGCATAATTATAGGGCACATGGTGTTGTGAATACCATGTTGATTATGCCCAATCATGTCTATCTTGGAGTAAAGACTAATAATTATTCAAAGATGAGTGGGATTCTTTATTGAGTACTATGGCGACCAAGACCAGTAAGCAGGATAGCAATATGATTGGCCAGTTTTTGGTCTTATTGTACGGCGTGTTGCCCCGCATGGCATAGGCGTTGCCAGTAACGGTTGCTTGGCTAAATTGTTTACCCAGAGCTGTTATATCTCCTTTTTCATCAATGATGGCAGTAATGCCATTGTTGGTGCCTCGAATAACATAGCGGCCGGTTTCTAATGCTCTCATTTGCACCATTTGCATGTGCTGTGGTGGCCCAAAAGATTCACCGAACCACATATCGTTACTGATTGTCAGTAACATATCTGCCTCAGACGCCTGCTCCACGACTAAATCGGGGTATGCCACTTCATAACAGATAAAGGGCAAAATCTTTAAGCCAGCGCCAATTATCGGTGGCTGTTCATAAGGGCCGGCGACAAATCGAGACATGGGAAGATCAAAAAATCCGATTAGGCCGCGCAATATATTTTCTAGTGGGACATATTCTCCAAAAACGACGAGATGTCGCTTATAGTACACGTGTTTTTCTTTGCCGAGGGTTAAAACACCGTTAAGATACCGTCGTTCTTCTGTTGCTGCTCTAAATACAATACCAGTAATGAGAGTAGAGTTTGCTTGGGTTGCTTTCTCGGCAAATAGAGAAAGAAATTCTTGGGCGTTGCGATCTGAAAATATCATCGGCACGGCTGTTTCGGGCCATACAATAATATCATGATGCCAAAGTGGTTCCGTCATGTCGGTGTATTGCCGCAGAATGCTTGGTCGATAGAATGGGTCCCATTTTTGTGCTTGGGGAATATTGGGTTGGATCAACGCTACGCTGACCGGTTTTTCGCTTTTGTGGACCCAACTAATTTGCGACAACATCAAACCTAGTAGCCAACAAGTTGTTAGGGCGCTAATGTATCGCATGAGCTCTACCGGCTTTAGCTCTTTTCGCGCAAGAAACAGGTAAGCCAAAATGCTGGCGGTAAGGGCAACAAAAAAGCTAACACCGATTACGCCAAAAATAGGCGCCCAGCCTGACAGCCAGGTATTTTGGTGTGCATAGCCTACATACATCCAAGGAAAACCGGTCAAGAACCATAACCGAAACCATTCGGTTAGTGCCCATAACGCCGGAAACCCTAGCATTAAGCCAAATCGATTAGCGTGTAATGTTTTACCGCGAATAAACTTAGTAAATAGATAACCGCAAGGCGACAGGAAAAAAGCGATGCCGCCAGTAAATAACAATGTCAGTAGCGTTGCCAGCAAAGCTGGAGCATTACCATGTTCGTGAATGCTGACATAGACCCAGGAGGTGCCTGTAACGAATAGACCAAAGCCGTAAAACCAGCTGCGCCAGATCGCTTGCTTAGCCGTTAACTGGTGGTGTGTCAGGATGTAAACAAATATTGATACAATGCCGAGTGGCCAAATATCCAATGGTGCTAATGACGGAGTTATTGAAGCACCAGCCACTAACGCGATCAAGTGGCCGCGCCATCCTGGGCCAAAATAATGCAAAGCTTTCATTAGTGTAAAAATTCCACGGGTGTGTTTGTTAGCATTCGTAGGCTAACAGCTTATAATAATAACTGGTTGGTTATCAATTACTTGCTTCTGCTGTTTTTATTCTGAGTAAGTGAATTTGTCGTTTATCCGCATTGAGTACCTTGAATTGAAAGCCGTCTATTGTTGCAACCTCATTGCGCCTTGGCATATGGCCGAATGACTGCATAATGATGCCGCCGATAGTATCAAACTCGCCTTCGTCAAAGCTGGATTTGAAGCATTCATTGAATTCCTCAATGGGCGTTAAAGCTTTAACAATAAAATCATTTTCAGCAACTTTGCGAATAAAAACTTCATCCTCTTCTGGGTCGGTTTCATCTTCTATCTCTCCGACAATCTCTTCTAGAACGTCTTCGATGGTAACTAAACCGGATACCCCTCCGTATTCATCAATGACTATGGCCATATGGTTGCGGTTTTCTCTGAATTCTTTTAACAAAACATTAAGGCGTTTGCTTTCAGGTACGATAGTAACCGGCCGTAATATTCCCTCAATAGAAATATTTTCTGGCTTGTTGTTTAACAGCAATTTAATCAGGTCTTTTGCTAACAGAATACCCAAAATGTCGTCGGTCGTTTCTCCCACTACAGGAAATCGGGAGTGTGAGGATTCAATGATTTTTTTCAGAAACTTGTTTGGGTTGTCTTCAGCGCGCACGCTCACCATGTGAGATCTCGGCACCATCACCTCTCTAACTTGCTTTTCAGCAACGGTAATGGCACCTTCAATAATACCTAATGCTTCAGAATCGATAATTTCATTCTTGTTTGCGTCTTGCAGGATATCTAAGACTTCTTCTCTGTTTTTAGGGTCAGGTGAAAATGCGCTGGTAATTTTTTCTAGCCATGATTTTTGTTCCTGACCGTTTCTAGAGTGGTCGTCGCTCATTCGCTTTGTCTGTCTCCTTCTGTTTCAGTAATGTCACTACTTATGCATGCGTTGCCTAGCTGCTCGCTGGCGTTATCGTACGGCGGTGGGTACGCTAAGCCGGTGAGTATCTTAGTTTCAAGTGCTTCCATGATTGCGGCTTCATCGTCGTTGCAATGGTCAAAGCCTTGTAGGTGTAATAAGCCGTGTACAACCATATGGCACCAATGCGCCTCAATGGCTTTGTGCTGTTCCATTGCTTCTTGCTTAACTATTGTCGCGCAAATTGCTACATCGCCCAGTAATGAACTATCAATGTCATCAGGTAAGGCAGCGGGAAAAGATAACACGTTGGTAGGATAAGGTTTTTGCCGGTAAGTTTGGTTTAGGTGCTGGCTTTCTTGTTGATCTACAATACGTATACAGACTTCCGCAGGCTGCTTGTCATGCATGAGCGCTGCCGTTGCCCATCGCCGGAGCTGTTGCGGCGGAGGCACCTCGTCATCATCAGTGGCAACTTGAATGCTGATTTCAGTGTTCACTACTCTTTTTCTTTCCCTTCAAGTAATGACATGGTTTGCGGTATGTTTTCGTGATCATCATAGGCTTCAACGATGCGTTGCACGAGAGGGTGGCGCACAACATCTTTTGACTGAAAAACAGTTGTACCTATGCCTTCGACATCTTTTAGCACTTCACTGGCATGTATGAGGCCCGACTTAATGCCGCGTGGTAAATCGATCTGAGTAGTGTCACCGGTAATGACTGCCGTTGAACCGAAACCGATTCGAGTTAAGAACATTTTCATTTGTTCTTTCGTCGTATTTTGGCTTTCATCTAGAATGATATAGGAGTTATTTAATGTCCGGCCACGCATATAGGCGAGTGGCGCTACTTCGATAACATTGCGCTCAATTAGCTTTGCTACCGTATCAAAACCGAGCATTTCATACAGTGCATCATAAAGTGGGCGCAAATACGGATCAATTTTTTGGCTTAAGTCCCCAGGTAAAAAGCCAAGTTTTTCCCCGGCTTCTACCGCCGGCCTAACTAAAAGAATGCGTTTAACTAGATCTTGTTCCAGGGCCTCGACAGCGCAGGCAACCGCCAAATAAGTTTTCCCTGTGCCGGCAGGGCCGGTAGCAAAATTGATATCATGTTGCTTTATTGATTGAACGTAATGCTGTTGGTTCGTGCCGCGAGGCTTGATAGTAACTTTTTTTAAGCGAACAAGAGGGATACTTGGTATATCTGGGGATTCTACTTGACTGTCTTCCATAAGAGCCTCAATACCTGCTTCTTGGAGAAATAAATGGACCACTGGAGGAGTGAGATCATCGCAAGAGTTTGTTTCATTATAAAGTTGCAGCAGAATTTCTGAGCCAGCTGTTACTTTATTTTGCGTACCAGATAGTTGGAAGGCATTACCACGATTCATGATGTGAATATCAAGGCGCTGTTCAATTTGGCGCAGGTGCTCGTCATACTGCCCGCAGAGGCTTGCAAGCCGGCGCGTGTCGTTGGGCTCTAATGTGAGCCGGTGGGTATAAGAGTCTTTCAAATGCTTTCTAACAAGCCCCTTTTTACTATCACTAACCTTTAGCATAACGCGATCTTGCAATCCTGAAAACCTTTAATGCGCTCTAATGAGAAACCTTTATATACTGGGGGTAGCTTAAAAGCATTTTTGCTGTTTTATAGAAAAAACGTTAATAAACAGTGAGTTGGTCACGTATTCAATATTCCGCGTAAAGAATTGGGTAGTGCGTCAGTAATGCTAACTTCGACGAAATTGCCAATTAATTCAGAATCTGTGCAGCTAAAATTCACGATCCTGTTATTTTCGGTACGACCCTGTAGTTGTCCACAGTCTTTCTTTGAGTAGCCGGTCACTAATATCGTTTGTTGTGAACCAATCATGTTTTTGCTGATAGTGGCAGCCTGTTGAGCAATACGGTGTTGCAGCAGTTGCAGCCGTGTTTTCTTAGTCTCAATGGGAGTAGTGTCTGGCAGTTCAGCAGCTGGTGTGCCAGGCCTAGCGCTGTAAATGAAACTATAAGACACGTCAAAGCCTACTTCTTGAATAAGATCCATGGTGAGCTGGAAATCGTGATCAGTTTCGCCGGGAAAGCCAATAATAAAATCAGAAGAGATACTAATATTCGGTCTGATTTGGCGTAATTTACGTAGCTTGGATTTGTATTCAAGCACAGTGTGGCCACGTTTCATCGCAGCAAGAATACGATCGGAGCCGCTTTGTACCGGAAGATGCAAGTGGTCAACGAGTTCAGGGACTTCACGATAAATCTCAATCAATGAATCACTGAATTCAATGGGGTGCGACGTCGTATAGCGAATACGATCTATACCGTCGATATTAGATACATAGTGAATTAAATCGGCCAGGTCTGCTGTGCTACCATGGCCGGTGTCGCCGCGATAAGCATTAACATTTTGCCCTAGAAGGTTAATTTCTCTTACCCCCTGATCAGCTAGTTGTACAACTTCTGTGAGCACATCTTGCAGTGGTCGACTGACTTCTTCGCCGCGGGTATAGGGCACTACGCAAAACGTGCAATATTTGCTGCAACCTTCCATAACGGAAACAAAAGCGGTTGGTCCGTCCGCTTCGGGTTCCGGTAAGCGGTCAAATTTCTCTATTTCAGGAAAACTCACGTCAACCACAGTAGGACTATCGGCCTGTTGGCAACTGTTAATCATTTCAGGTAGGCGATGCAGTGTTTGTGGCCCAAAGATAAGATCTACAAACGGTGCGCGCTGGCTGATAGCCGTTCCTTCCTGGCTAGCTACACACCCGCCCACGCCGATGACAAGGTCTGGTTTTTTTTCTTTTAAAGCGCGCCAGCGGCCCAACTGGTGAAAAACTTTTTCTTGGGCTTTCTCTCTAATTGAGCAGGTATTTAGCAGTAACACGTCAGCGTCTGCTGGGTCATCGGTATGAATCATATCATGGCTTGCGCTGAGC
>JANQMK010000358.1 GCA_028280085.1 Pseudomonadales bacterium | reverse complement strand
TAAAGTATCTGAAGTGCGTGTGACCCATCGTTTGACTGAATCGCCCGCTTGTCTTGTTGTTGGCGAGTATGATATGGGGGCACAAATGCGTCGTATGATGGAGTCAGCTGGTCAGTCTGTACCAGACAATAAACCCATTTTTGAAATTAATCCAACTCATCCGTTAGTTGAAAAGCTTGATCAAGAGCCAGACGAAGATCGTTTTAAGGACCTGACTGCTGTGTTATTTGATCAGGCTAGCCTTGCAGAAGGGGGCCACCTTGATGATCCTGCTTCTTATGTGCAACGTCTCAATAAATTACTATTGGAGTTGTCAAACTAGAGTAATCAATGTTACCTCTGATTGCTAAAACTCTTAACTAGTGGTAGTAAAAATGATCTGATGAAAGGTATCCAATAGGTTTGGATGCCTTTTTTCTTACATATAGAGCTTTTAGTGTAAAGATAAATGTAACATATAGATCGTAGCATAAGAGCAGTAATTTAAGTTGAGCTTTGATTTGAGTAATGCTAGTGGGTATCCACTAATTTATTTATTGTAATTAGCTTATGTCTTCCAGCAAATTGAGGCCGTTATGGTAGCAGAAAAAAAAATAGCTGTGCTGGGTGGTGGTAGTTTTGGTACGACAATAGCCAATATGGTGGCTGAAAATGGCTATAATGCCTTACTTTGGGTTAGGGATGAGTCCACCGCGCGAGACATCCAACTAAATCGAAAGAATCAGCGCTATTTGCCGAACTATTCTCTTAATGATAATCTGACTGCAACGGCTGATTTGGCAGAGGCCGTTAGCGGTAGCGATATCATTTTTATTTGCATACCTAGCCACTCTTTTCGCGAGGTCACTCGCAAAGTTTCACCATTAGTTAAACCCGGCACGATAGTTATTAGTACCACCAAAGGTATCGAAAAGCCTGATTTTACACTAATGAGTCAAATACTAAAGGAAGAAATCGGCCATGCAACTATCGCTGTTATTAGTGGGCCTAATATTGCTAAAGAGGTTGCGGAACATCACCTAACCGCGACGGTGGTGGCTACGGCTGATAGCTCAGCTCATAAAGTCATTCAACAGATTCTTCATACTCATTATTTCCGCGTATATTATAACACCGATATTTATGGTGTTGAGTTGGGTGGTGCGTTGAAAAACGTTTATGCCATTATGGCTGGCATGGGCGCAGCGCTGCAGGTAGGTCAAAATACATTAAGTATGTTAATAACTCGTAGCTTGGCAGAAATGGGTCGCTTTGCTCAGGCTATGGGTGCGAACCCCGCTACTTTTCTAGGGTTAGCGGGGGTAGGAGACTTAATTGTTACTTGTTTATCGCCCCATAGTCGCAATTATCTGGTAGGGTACGAATTGGGTAGAGGAGCTTCATTGCAAGAGGCTATCACTGGCGTTGGTCAGGTTGCAGAAGGTGTCAGTACCCTTGAACAGGTTAAGATAAAAGCCGATGAGCTAAATATCTATATGCCGTTGGTAAATGGGTTATATAAGGTTATCTATGAAAACAGCCCGTTGGATACCGTTATAGAAGGGCTAATGACGGGTGAACAGAGTTCAGATGTTGATTTTAGCATACAGACAGGTTTGATAAGTTAATGAAGCTATTTTTTATGCGTCATGGAGAGGCTGAAGATTATGCTCAAACTGATGCTGAAAGAACCTTAACGAAGAGGGGCAAAGAGAACTCTCAGCGCATAGCCAAAGCCATTGTGGCGAGGGTTTCGTGCCCTAATATCATTTTGGCAAGTCCTTATCGCCGTGCCCAACAGACTGCCGAGATTGTACAGGCTGCGTTTTCTAATGCAGTCACTATTGAAACTTGCGATCTGATTACGCCTGATGACGATCCGATGAAAGCCATTCGTTATATTGGTTCAAGAGAAGAGCAAAGCATTATAGTGGTTACTCATAACCCGATTGTCACTAGTATGGTAAATCTACTGTGTAGTACTGGCAGTGGTTTCCATATGGGGACGAGTTCTGTTGCTGAGGTGCAAGCTGATATACCTGATATTGGTTGCGGGGAGCTATTGTGGCAACAACATATTTAAAGTAATGGAACCGATGGCTAACAGTAGGCTTACTGCCTATTGAGCGGTTGTGATTTTATTAAAACATAGAATGACGAGATAGACGTTGATAGCTTTAAAGCTATCTTGTTGGGTTCACAATGCTTCTGTCTATATCGTCTAAGTCAACGCCATTAATGATGGCACGTTCGATTCGGGTACTTTTATCTGCTGTGGCTAAATCTAGTTTGGCGTGGCTTAGATCTGCTTTATAAAAGTCAGCGCCTTTAATGATAGCATTGCTGAGATTGGCATCCCGTAAATCGACACGCTTTAGCTTAGCATCGCTGAGATTAGCATTGCTTAGGTTAGCTTTGGTTAATACCGAGCCATTAAATTGGGCGTCATTAGCCTGGACCCCAACCAGTGAGGCCATACGGAAATTGGCGCTACGTGCCCACACATTTTTTAATATGGAGCCGTCGAGTTCTGCATTGGCAAAATTTGTTTCTTTTAACCAAGCGAGGTACATGTTAGAACCCGATAGGTTTGCCTTTTGAAAATTAGCTTTACTCAAATCGGCAGCAATAAAGTGTGCTCCGACCCCATTGCTATGGCTAAAATCAGATTGCTTTAAGGACGCGGCATCGAATATTACCTTGCGTATATCTCGCGATTTAAAACTAATACTGTCCAATATCGCGCCACAAAAGTTAGCTTGACCGGGCTCGTCAATTGTCAAACCTTTGGTAATCGTCTTAAGCCATGCTTGGTGGAGGCGAAGTATCTTATTAACATCCCTCTGAGTTAAAGCCGTACCCTGATAGGGGCCTTGGCATGGTGGGGTCTCCAGCGTATCAGCATAGGTTGCCGGCGGTACGAGCAACTTAAGCATAGTACTGGAGAGGAGCAATGAGAGTAAAAATACTGACGATTGTTGCATAGGGCACTTTTTAGTAAAGAATGTTGATTACGACTCAATATTAACTGAATTGGGTTGAAAACCTGTTACCAACATTGGTCCACATGATTCAGAAGGATAAAAAGTGAACAACAAAAGATGGTGGTCTCTTCAAAGCAAACCACAGTCGATAATATAATAAGTCTTTCTGTTTACCAACCGCTGAGAGCGGTATTGGGTAGACTAGCTAAGAATTATCCTGCAAGATGTTGGAGTATTAATATGTTAAATAGTCAACCACCATTCCCTAATAATATGAAAGAGGGAAGTCCTGGGGATCAAAACGGACCTCAGGAAATGCGATTCGAGATTAAGGGCAAGCATATCGCAGCGCGTGTATGGGGCCCAGAGTCTGGCCTGAAGGTTATCGCTGTTCATGGGTGGTTAGACAATGCGAGTAGTTTCGATGAGTTGGCGCCCCGTCTGGCGGATTGTCGTGTTGTGGCTATAGATACTGCTGGACATGGCCAAAGTGATCATCGCTCTCCTGATGCAAATTACAATATTTGGGATGATATACCCGATATTGTAGGTATTGCTGACCGGCTAGGGTGGGATGAGTTCTCTCTATTGGGGCATTCAAGAGGTGCTATCATTTCTATGCTCATTTGCGGTTCGTTTCCGCAACGTATTAAAAGTGCCGTTATGTTAGACGGTTTTTGGCCGGAAGCTGCGAAACCAGAGGATTCGCCAGCGCAATTAGCAAAAGCTATTAGTGAGGCCCAATCCAAACGGGCGCGCGAAGTTTATTTTGATAGTATAGAGCCGTTTGTCGAAGCGAGAACTAAAGGGATATTTGAACTATCTGAAAAAGCAGCTAGATTGATTGCTGAGCGAAACCTACGCAGATCAGTAAAAGGGTATACTTGGTCATTTGACTCGCGTCTAAAAAATGCGTCGATGTTCAAACTGACACGTGCACATATTGATGCTTTTGCGAAAAGTATTCAATCACCAATAAAAGTTATTCTCGCGGAGCAGGGAATAGCTGCCCAATTTTCGGGTTTAATGGGGGCGATCAAGCAGCTTGATGTGGTAACACTTGATATATTGCCGGGCGGCCATCATTTTCATTTAGAAGAAGAGACCGTGTCTGCCGTTGCCGACAGTGTCAATCAGTTTTTTGCTCAAATATCTTCATCGTAGTCTTTCATTTCTCGGTAAAGATATGACGACCACGTTTAGGGACGAAAGTGGGTATCGGTAAAACTATTCGATGTTATCATGATAGAATGCATTGTTAGGATTAGGCACATTACATGAAGATATAGTCTATAGTCAGTGAATAAAATATAGTTAACAAAACATGGTTAACAAAAAATGGTTAACTAGTGTTTAATAACCCGGTAGGACGTTTAATAGTTTATATAATGGTTTTAAAATAGTAGTCAGCAATATCACAAAGAGTAATGTCATTTTCGTATGTATGGTATTTAAATATTGATGCCCATGAATATAGAAAAACAGTTTTTTCGTTGGAAACTTTTGATTAAATTAAGAGGTCGCGCGCTGACCATTTTTTTATTGTTAATGCTCGTTGCTACTAATGTTGTTGTGATTAGCGACGTCATTGCCGATGAAGAGGATGCTAGTTCTATCGTCAATACATTATTGACGGCTTTTCCAGGCGCAGAGCTAATTGAACAAGAGCATGGCCGGTATCCGAATTATCAGTTAAATTTGGGTTCTTTGCGCAAAGTTAATGGTGTTTGGTCAGCTGAACATGAAATCAGAATATCCGGTGATGTTAGCCGATTTACCTACCTTATACCCATGGGGTTTAAAGCATCAGAAGTACTTGCATATTATCGCGCGCAGTTAAAAAAGAGTGTATTTAACGTACTTTTCCGATGTAATGGTAAAGCCTGTGGGTCGGGCAATCGTTGGGCTAACCATGTGTTTCATCGCCGCGAATTATTTGGTCCCGATCAGGGCCAATTCTATCTTGTTGGCGAATTGTTTCATAACAAGGCGCAGCAGTATTACGTGACTCTTTACGTTAACCAACGCGGCAACAAGAAAGTCTACGCCCATCTAGAACTTGTTAAACCGTCACAATATAACCAGCAAGATAGCCATGATAATAGAGAACTGATGTTATCAGTATGGAATAATGGTTTGGCTTTTCCTTTGTATCTCACCCAGAAAGAGAAACAGCTGGATGTCACTAAGCACAATCAGCTACTGATGGATTTAGTCTCTGTATTGGCGGCTAATCCTGATTTAGATTTCTTCATTGTGGGGCATCGTTACGGTCTCAGTAGTTTGGCAAGTGCCAAGCAGGTCTCGCTAGAAGACGCCAATCGATTAAAAGCTTATTTGGCTCGGCATGGTATTGACGAGCAGCGCTTAAAAACAGTGGGTTTAGGTCCGCTTGCGCCGGGCGTTGGGCGTAATCGCATAGAGTTGGTAGTGAATAACGGTCAATAGCCTACGCGCCGCCAATTGTGTAACAGCAATTCCTCTCTAACGGTTCGAGGTGCTAAATGGGTGAACATGAAAATAGGCGTCTAGAAGAGCGGGCAGATCGATACGAGAAGATTTATATTGAATTGATGTCGGCTTCTTATGACGGTTCGTCGCCGGCCGCAATTGCAATGGGTAATACTTTAGATATTTCTGCTAATGGATTGCGTGTTGCTTTAAATGCAGAAGTTAGCGTTGGCAGTATTTTACAATTGTGCATAGATCTTGAGAAACCACAGCAACGAATTAATATAGTTGGAGAAGTAAAATGGTGCCGGCCAGATCGTGAGCAAGTAGGTAGGTTTCTAACGGGATTTGCACTATATGAGGCTGAGGGAACTGATATAATAGCTTGGCGAAAGATCGCCTCGGGCTTAACACCTAACACCTAACAGTCTACAAAAGCTCAGCACCTTCAAAAGCAAGAACCGAAATGTTTGTCAGCACGGTTTTAGTTTGCGGCCATGCTAACTGGCGTTAATGGGGCTGGTATTTGTAAGACTCATTGTTATTTATAGAATCTATATTTACAGAACTTATCTATACAATAAGTTCCTATGCAATGAGTGATAGGAACTCTGTGCGAGTGCTCTGATTATTGCGTAAATAACCTAGCATAGCTGATGTTTTCATGACGGAGTTTTGCTTTTCGACTCCCCGCATCATCATACACATATGCTTAGCTTCGATAATAACACCAACACCAGAAGCGCCGGTAACTTCTCTAATCGTTTCAGCAATCTGCGTCGTAAGATGCTCTTGAATCTGCAGACGGCGAGCATACATATCTACGATGCGAGCCACTTTCGAAAGACCTAGTACTTTGCCCTTTGGTAAATAAGCAACATGGCACTTACCGATAAATGGCAATAGATGGTGCTCACATAGCGAGTAAAGCTCAATATCTTTTACGATTATCATTTCATTAGAATCTGACGGAAATAATGCACCATTCACTACCTCATCAAGTGATTCATTGTACCCTTTAGTTAAGAAAGCAAAGGCTTCGGCAGCGCGTTTGGGCGTATCTAATAAACCTGGTCGTTCCAGATCTTCGCCGATAGTTTCAATTATTGTTTTGAACGCGTTTTCCATTGAGAATCCTCCAATTTCCAAATGTTGAGGGCATATGGCGGATAGCCGACGTGCAAACCGGGTACCTTACGTGATGTGGTCTGGAGGGTAAAGCACTTTTTCATGAGATTTAGCGCTCCAGAATAAGGGCTTTTGGTCTATCGTTGTTGAAATAATGTTCATTTATAGTGGGTTTTGGTGAGCTTCGGGTTTAGTTGATTAACTGTATATAGTGCAAATTGGGTTTATGTAGTATGAGAAAAGTGGCTAGTTTGAGGGTACAGTTAACAGTAGAATAACATAACATTATAAAGTGGGAGTTTAGGTGTTGACTCAGTCTGCTTACAATATTATCGAAGCCTTGTCCACGGTGCGGGATTATATCCGTTGGGGGGCAAGTCGTTTTACCGCAGCGGGAATATGGTTTGGCCACGGAACTGATAATGCATGGGATGAAGCAACTCAGCTAGTACTAGATGCATTGCATTTGCCGTGGGATACCGGCGCTCAGGCGCTAGACTGTCACTTGACACAGCGAGAGCGGCTCGTAGTCTATGCACAATTGGAAATCCGCGTTAAAACTCGTGTGCCCGCGGCCTATTTAATCGGTGAGGCATGTTTTGCCGGATGGTGGTTTAACGTCGATAGACGCGTGCTAATACCGCGCTCACCAATTGCGGAACTGATCGAGCAAAGCTTTCAACCGTGGTTAAACTCAGAACCACGACATATCCTAGACCTCTGTACCGGCAGCGGCTGTATCGGTATTAGTTGTGCGCACGTGTT
>JANQMK010000354.1 GCA_028280085.1 Pseudomonadales bacterium | reverse complement strand
TTTAACACCGTGAGACCAGTAAATGTTAAATCGATACTGCCGCCAATTTCCGCGCTCACCTCTGCTAAAGATGCCCACCAACTAGCAAATCCCGAATTGGTCGTGATAGCTGCAAACACTTGATCTATCGGACCATAAATACCAACTCTATGTTGCACTTTTGCCATGTTGATATCTTCCATTAATGATAACTATCGAAGTATTTACCCGCTCCAGCAATGTAGATTAGCGCTGAGTATCAAATCACTTCATTGAAGATAATCGAATAAAAAACTGCTGACTATCTTAGACAGGAACTAATGCTTGGCTATACAAGCTAAAATAGTTATAAATTGATAATTTTTTGGAAATGGAAACCCAAAATATTATACCCTTGGTTAAAATAAAACTTATGCGACTTAGAATTTGTAACATAAGTATTCAGTTCAACCGTAAGACAACCTTCTTGGACGGCCCATTGTTCAATATAAGCAAGAAACTCAGCGCCCAATCCTTTCGAACGAAATTCTTTATTCACAATCACATTATCGATTTCAAGTTGCTTACCCGAGTAAAATCGAGTAGTTAGCCAGCCACTCGCAATACCTACCAGTTTAGCATTTACAAAAATGCCGAAACAAGTATAACTTGGGTAGCTAAACATTTCTGTCAACCTCGAACGTAAATCGGCAACAGATATATCTGGGTTCACGTCACTAGCGAGCAACATAATTTCCTCTGCATAAGCTAATGTTAATCTTTCAATGTCCATATTGCCTCTCCCCAAGCTATGAGATTCATAACGCCTTTTTCACGGACAAGGTACTTTTTCTTTAATGTAAATCAATTGCTCCCTAGAAAGATTAGGGGAGACCGCGGCAATTTGAAATACACTTTACCGCCAAACGATGCATCGTAATCTAGCCTCTGGGGCGAGGCCACTCTGGTGCGTCCAACGCAAACTCAATAGTCAGCTCATACAGTTCAGGATTCTCGGCATAGGCTGATGAATCTCTTACGATTATAACGGCATTTCCTTCAATGTAGTCTCCCTCCATATGCGTTATGGAAAAGACACCTTCTCTTGCTATAACTGAGCCAAATTCAAATGGCAGGGTCGTTGAGCTAATGTGAATTTCAACGCCAGGAAAGGAAGGAGGATCGATATAACCAATTGCGTAATCGGCTTGAGCAACTTCTTCAATATTGATGTTAATTTCATAGAAATCATTGTCAGTATAAGCCCTAATATTGAGACTTTGATAATAGTAAATTTCATCATCAACAGTATGAAGTGTCACTTGCCTGATGCCACCAACCACATCAATATCTTGCTGAAGATCCAGTAAACCTTCAGATCGCAACGTTAACTGACCGCCGTCGAAATAATCTGCGCTGTTTAGCTTCACATACTTGGACTTACCGCCACTTTCAGGCCCGGTATCGAAAGACAGCTCCAGTTCGTCATCCGAAATAATCGAAAGATAATAGTTAGAACCGTCTTCTTCAATAAGCTCAGTACCAGACTTAGTAAGTTCTATAAGCCCCCCACTGTCCAACAACTCAATGTCTTTTCCGTTGTCGCGAATGACAAAAAACCCATATTCATTATCTTCATCGATAATATGCCAGGTACCGCTTAAATCGAAAGATTCCTCTACTTCTTCCACGTCAGTAGAACTAGAACCTGACGAGCAACCAAACAGAAAAAACCATATACCGAAAAAAACTAATTGTTTAAACATCATTATTTACTACGAACTATAACCACTTCTGAGTGCCCCACAAATCATTGCTTTATCTACGCACCCTCAATACACAAGAAAAATAACGATAAGGCAAATGGCATATGGAAACAGGCATCCGACCCGAGTATTATTAAGGTAGATTTAGCCGGCTTGTTGGAAACCAAGCCTAAAACAACAAACTTTAAGCATAACATTGACGCTTTATAATATCCAAGCAACGCCACCCTGTAGATATCATTTTATCGACGCATGCCCAGAACCAATATAACTTTAGTAGTAGAGAGTTACACTTTGCTCTTGGCTTTGGCACCTCTTAGCATTCTGCCTAGCGCAAAGCTTACATCGACACCGCTCTACCCTTCGTCCCTAGAGCAACAGGTGCTGTCCGCCTCGCCAAGGGAGGGGCAAACAATACTGGCTAGGGCGCAACATCCAGTTTAATATTTGCACTCTCTAGCTAAGTATTACGTGTTGGGACTTAACAATAATTAGCCCATGAAACCTCTTAACAACCTTCAACGGCGGGATATAAATCATAAGCCATTAGCGGTAGCGTTAGTACTTCACCCTAATTCAGCTGTAAAATCCCAACTTGAGCCACCACAACGTCATAGTAAGATTATATTATTGGCTATAGGGTTATCTCGATGGCAACAAAGCGCATCTTTGTACAAGTCGGCTACTTTACTTTAGAATGTATGCCCTATTTTGGACCAATTATGATCAAATCACACCGAGTTAGGTACACACATGTCAAATACACCCGTTGAAGATTTAAATGTCGCGTCACAGGAGGTTCTACTCTCCCCCGCTGAAATAAAAGGCGAGTTGCCTATTGGCGAAAACGCTAAAAAAACCGTT
>JANQMK010000318.1 GCA_028280085.1 Pseudomonadales bacterium | reverse complement strand
GAACCTGGACAGTTTCGAAATAGGCAACACACGTAGCACTACTCATTGGGGAGATTTAGGGATAATGTACGATTACATCATTGTCGGCGCTGGTTCCAGCGGCTGTGTTCTAGCTAATAGACTTTCCGCAAATCCTGCAAACAAGGTTCTATTGTTAGAAGCGGGCGTAAAGGATAGCAATCCAATGATCCATATGCCTGGCGGTGCCGGACAATGCTTGCTAAATGACAAGCTAAACTGGAAAAACAAATCCGCTCCGCAAAAAAATCTAAACAACCGCTGCATTGAAATACCGCGTGGCAAAACCATGGGCGGCAGTAGCAGTATTAATGGCATGGTGTACATTCGCGGACATCACAGTGATTATGATGATTGGCGCGACCTAGGTAATGATGGTTGGGGCTGGGATGATGTTCTGCCCTATTTTAAAAAATTTGAAAATCAAGTACGTGGCGCAAGTAATTATCATGGTATTGGCGGAGAACTTTCTGTTATAGACGCACCGACAGCTCACCCATTGTTTGATTGCTTTATTGCAGCAGGTATCGAAATCGGCCTGCCCTATAATGACGATTTCAATGATGCCCAACAAGTTGGCATCGGCCGCTATCAAGCCACCATTAAAGATGGAAAACGTTGTAGTGCTGCGACCGCTTTCATCAAACCTGTCATTAAACGGCCCAACTTGGTTATCGAAACAGGCGCACTGGTCACAAAGCTATTGTTAACTGATAACAGGGTTACAGGAGTTGAATATCAACAAGGCAAAAAACGTCAGCAGATACCGGTTAACAAAGAGGTCATTCTAAGTGCCGGGGCTTTGAAAACACCTCATATATTACAACTGTCCGGTATTGGCAATAAACAAGATCTTGATCGCGTCGGCATTCCCGTAAAAATTGAAATTCCCGGTGTTGGTCGCAATTTACAAGAACACCTTGACCTTTGTAGCCACTATGAATGTACCAAGCCCATTACATTAAATGGCCAAGTAAAGCACCTCCATCTGCAGCTTGGTACCGCATTACAATATTTGTTATTTAAAAAAGGCATCGCCGCCGGTAATGGCGTAGAAGGAGGAGGTTTTATCAAGAGCTCGTCCGAACTCACTCGCCCAGATCTGCAAATCCATTTTCTACCGGCACTGATGTTCGGTGTTCATGCCGCGCTACCTAAACAGCACGGGATGACACTTCATATCTGTAATCTACGACCTAAATCCAGGGGCACAGTCATCATCGACTCAATCAGCCCATTCGACCAGCCAACAATTGATTTTAACTTTTTGGACAATGAAGATGACTGGCAAAAAATGATTCAATGTTATCACTGGTCTCGCCGTTTAATGAAAGCATCAGCTTGGCAGGATTACTTGGGTAAAACGATTAATCCTGCCGACGAACCGCAAAATGAAGAAGACATTCGTGAATTTATCCGCAACAGCACTGAAACAGTGTTTCATCCTGTTGGCACCTGTAAAATGGGTATAGACGATATGTCTGTGGTCGACCATAAACTCAGAGTAAAAGGTGTCAACGGCCTAAGAATCGCAGACTGTTCAATTTTCCCAACATTAATTGGCGGCAATACCAATGCGCCAGCGATGATGGTCGGTGAAAAAGCTGCAGAGATGATCTTAGAAAAAAAAATAACAAGTAAAGCAATAACCAGCCCATCAACAGATACTAAGGTAAAAGACGAAGCTGTAGCGTGACAACTGGATGGTGAAACCACACCGGATTTTTCTAAGACCGAGTTAATGGCACAAAACGCACTGGCAAGATCCTTTGCTTTGACAATCTACCCAGCTGGTCCTTACAACCCAAATAAAGATGCTGTAAAGCCCCCTGCTCTCCTAGCGGCGCGACGATCTTAGCGCCGGGTTTGAGTTGGTCAATTAAAGCAGGTGGAATAGTTTTACCAGCGGCAGTTACAATCACGCCGTCATAGGGACCCGCTTGTGGCCAACCGAGATATCCATCTGCCCGTCGGCAATGAATATTGGCGTAACCTAAATCAGCAAAACGACGTTTCGCTTTTGTCGACAGCTCCTCAATAATTTCGACCGTATAAACTTGCTGCACTAAACGAGACAATATGGCAGCCTGATAGCCGGAACCTGTACCCAATTCCAATACCACCGAGTTCGGCGACAAGTCCAATACTTGTGTCATAAGGGCGACAATAAAAGGCTGAGAAATTGTCTGCCCCTGACCGATCGGTTGAGGGGCATTTTGGTATGCCATCCCTAAGTGTTGTCTGTTATCAATAAAAAGATGGCGCGGTACCTCAGCTAGTGCACGAGCGACTGCTGGAGACAACCTATCTATGCCCGTCTCTGCGCTAGTTGCAGAAAAATCTGCTGATATCTCATTCAGCATTTGTGTCATATAGTCATCAATCATAGTAACACTTATCTTTTCTTCGGCAGGTAAGCAAGATAATCGGTAGTTGAGCTAACTCTATTGAATTAAAAGTGGTGCTATTTAACTTGTTTGCAGCAATTAGCTGAATTAACCTACCCCTAACACGTTAGATTCTGGCACGTTAGATTCTGGTTATGACAGATAGCCGACCAAATACTCAATGTTATTGTATACACATGGTAGCTGGGGCACCTCTGAATAATGAGGGGGTGCCCTAGATAGACACGATAAGTGGTGCTGCCGAGAGCAAGCGAGACAACTCATGTTCAGTCCTATTAATACCAAATCGAGTGATAGTACATATATTTCAACACGCTATCGTATTGACCATAGTTTTCGCTTGAGCGGCGTTCGCGCCCGCCCGCTGCCTTTACAGACTAACACTATATTGTCTATTTTTTCACTATTAGTTAGTTTAGGCCTTCTCACCGCCAGTATAACAAGCTGTAGTATACAGTCGATTAAAGCACCTGGCACAGGCCAAGACATATATACCACATCAAACAAACCCAGTAATTTACTGGAAGCGCCTGACGACAACCCTACCATTCATAAAATTAACCCAGATTTCGCCACGCAACAATCTTTTTCTACCAATGCAATAGACGGCGTTATCTATATTAACTACCGTATCGAGCTAAGGTCACTGGACGAATTACTTACTCAACCCGTCAATATTTTGCCAACAACTCAATTATCCTCAGATTCGTTTCTCCCCATTAGCATTAAACTAACTGTCACAGATATCGTTGGCAACTACCTAGACAGCGCAATCATCAATACCCGAATGTTTCAACAGACCCGTAATTTAGTTGAATCGTCATATCGACTGTCAATAACTCAACCTGTTATCGAACCCTCAGCTATCACGGTGTCATTTAAATATCAGCTACTCACCAATACACCACAGGCAGAACAGTTTTTTTGGCAGCCCAGTAGAAAGAAAAACAGGGGTAACTTTATTTTCTAATAGTTTTTTATTTGCGAAAGCGCGTTAAACCAAACGAGCCAGCTATCTAATCAGCATACCGAGTGGGTAAAACTGTAAACCAAAGTGACACTTAATATGACTGCGGCTATGACAGTCAATAAAACTCCAATAATTCAATACTTTATAATAAACAATGAGGTTAATAGCATGACAACATTGATTACACATTTCAAATAAAGCTGGTAACAAAGTTTACATTAATTTAATGCCATGGAGTTTTTGAATAAATACACACAGCACTAGTCTAACCAAACGTTATAATATGTAGCGCTGTCTGGCGAACTTTTCTTAAATCACGCCTATATTGCACCCTTATCACGCTCCTATCACACCAATTTCTGCCACGTCCATCGTGATTTTCGACTCATCAGAACGACATGAATACTATTGGAATGTTCATTGCTTTCTACTTAGTAACGCTATCCAATTCCCGACAGAGAGTTAATCAAATGAAACGCGAACTTAAAAAAATTTCAACTGATCATGCAAAAATTGGTATGTTCGTCGAGAGTATCGACCGCCCTGTTAACCAAACGCCATTTCCACCGCAAGGTTTTCATATCAAAACAGAAGATGAGTTGTTGCAAGTAAAATATTATTGCAAAACAATTAACATCGATAAGCTAAAATCAGCGTTAATTAATGCAACATCACAATCTTTCGTCTTGGCGCCCTATTCACCTAGACCTGAAAAGCCCGTAATGTCACAAGCAACTGCAGAAAAAATAGCGTACCTTCGAAAAAAGAGAAATAAAAAGGGCGGCTTTCCTGTATTCCCAGTTGGCTCACTCTTGACTGTATTTGTGACCACACTTTACTGGTTACAATCAGGTATCTCGCTGGTCAGCTAGAAACTGATACCCAAAAAACTGAAGGGAGTGAAAGAACAAGCAGAGAATTAGGCTAGTGGTAATAACTTAGTCTGCCTCGCCAAGCAACCGACTATCTCTGAGCACACTGAGCTGGTGAAACTGTTGTAACATAGCAAGACCTGAGTCGATAAATACATCATTGCTCATGGCAAAACTACTGTCATTTTTCCGAATATCGTCAGCCATACTAACCAGTATGTCCTTCAATTTAGTGTCTCGATTCTCTTTTAGTAATAACAATAAGTGGTAACTCAGCCCTTGTAGTTCAAAAAACCTTACTTCGCCGTCACCATCTTGAAATACCAATAAAAAAGTTAATTGATCAGTTAAGGCATCAGGTTGAAAGTCATTACTAATCCTGTGAACCGGGTATTGATAAGCCAATGGAATCGCCGTAGTAGCCAGGGTTAGTATGCTTTCTTCAGAAATAGTTATTGGACGGGCGTTGGCAGGATATTCATCGTCCATCAACATAACGTCAAATTCTAAATTTTCATAATGTGCGAGCTCTACAATAAAATCCGGTGTATCCTCGCGGTCGCCGCGACCGACGAGAAACTCGACAAACTCTTTTCCCAAACATGTAAAGTACGGCGTTAAGGAACGATAATCTCGCAAAAACTCCCGAATGAGAGCGTGCCAAGTTGGCCCAGGTAAAATCTCGCTGATCACCGGAAAGTTATTCGCCAACAGCGATTCAACATTGATATAGACCAGCTCGCGATATATCCCAAGTCTGCGATCATCTAGGTTAGATGGCGCAGGGTTATTTTCTGGGTCTCGCAGATGCGCACCAAATTGTTTTTGTAATTCCGCTAACGCCATGACCTTTACTCAACAATTACAACAAAAAAACAACTACAACAAAAAATAGTAGCTAAATGTAATACATCTACTCAGAAAATATTACTTATATAATTATTACGCCGCCGTCTGGCCATGTACTTTTTGCCAGTGCGACTGTTTACCTTTGATATGCGTTAACTCTTCAATAAGATCTGCTAATTCAGGCAAATTAAAGTCTCTTTCTAGCAACGTCGGCAAATTACCAAACAACTCGTAAGCCTCAGACAGCAATTTCCAAACCGGATTGATAACATCCGCGCCATGGGTATCGACAATCACCCCATCAGGCTCAACAAAATGCCCCGCAACGTGAAGATAGGAAATATGTTTTGGTTTTAGCGACCGCAAGTACTCTACTGGGTCATAATTATGGTTTTCACTGTTAACATAGACATTGTTAACATCTAACAACAAATCACAGTCCGCTTCTTCTAGAACAGCGTTAACAAACTCTACTTCAGTCATATCAGCGGTTGGGACTAGGTAATAAGAAACATTTTCTACGGCAATTCGCCTTTCTAACATGTCCTGTACCTGGCGAATACGTGCAGCCACATGCTTGATCGCTTCTGCTGTAAATGGCAAGGGTAAGAGATCATACAGCTGGGCATCATCAGTGGTATAGCTTAAATGCTCGCTATACAACGGCACTTCTAAGTCATTTAAAAATTTTTTGATAGACCAAATCAGCTCATTATCCAACGGCGCACTACCACCCAGGGACAATGATAAACCGTGGCAAATAATGGGCTTTGTTTCCCTAATCTGCCTAAGTTGGCGTCCCATACGGCCGCCGACGGTAATCCAATTCTCAGGAGCGACCTCAAAGAAATCAATTTCGGATGGAATCTCTTCAGCCAAGTTTTTCAATAGCGAGCGGCGCAGGCCTAAGCCTGCGCCTTTAACAACGGTATTGCTCACAGTGTTAACACTCATCGTTGATTAACCCTGTGACTTGCCGCCGCCGCACTTGCCTTCACCGCAAGCGCCTTCGCCTTTCTTGCCGCCACCGCATTTACCTTCGCCGCATGCGCCTTCACCTTTCTTACCGCCGCCGCACTTACCTTCGCCGCAAGCGCCTTCGCCTTTCTTGCCGCCGCCGCATTTACCTTCACCGCAAGCGCCTTCGCCTTTCTTACCACCGCCGCACTTGCCTTCGCCGCAGGAACCTTCACCCTTTTTGCCACCACACTTGCCTTCACCACAAGAACCCTCGGCAAGTTGCATGTAACCACCAGGCAATTCGCTAGCACCAAATGGATTGGCGTTCGCATTCATCCCGCTGACAAGCGCTAAACTTGAGACTGTAAGCGTACCAACAGTTGCGGCCAACGCTTTTTTGCTAGTTACTTTCTTCATTTAAAATTTCCTCTATTTTCTCAATGATTTCCAGTATGTTTTTCAGCTAATCGGTATTTATCAGACGAGACAAACTACCATTTCTTACAACCATTTACCAATTTTTTACAAAAACCCAAAATATTTTTAAAAACGTCGCTATTACAGTATTTTAACCAGACAAAATAAAGCCTAAATAATTCCATTTATTGTAAATATGTTTACAATAACGCTATTTTTAACCTGATAAAGACCATGAAGACCTATCTATACACGCCGAAAAAGATCGCTTTTTAATCTAATTCGACATCACTCGGGTTTAACAAACTTCAGCGTCATCCGATCACTTTCACCAATTTGTAAATATTTATCCCTATCCTTTGTTTTTAAGCGTAAGGTCGGAGGCAAAGTCCAAACTCCTTCGGGGTAGGCTTTAATATCCTTGGGGTTAGCATTAATTTCAGACTTAGCAGCCAGTTTAAACCCTGC
>JANQMK010000281.1 GCA_028280085.1 Pseudomonadales bacterium | reverse complement strand
TATCAAACCAGAAACGAGCATTTTTTGTTCTATTTTTGATGTATCTGGTATGAAACTCAGACCGGTTTCAAAAAGGCGCACTCGTTTCTGCTGGCGATTCAGATTATGAATCAACGCCGAAATCAGCCCCGGTAACAGGCTTGTTCGCATAACAGACATATCTTCCGACATCGGATTAGCCAATTTGACAAATTCTGTTGTTGGCGAAAAACGTCGGGCTAATTTTGGGTCAATAAAGCTATAACAAATAGCCTCGTGGTATCCCCTGGCAATAAGCTGCTGGCGCACTGCCGAGGTACTAACGCTGCCTTCAGCATTCTGCTTTAACGACAAGTCTACTTTGAGCGGATAACTGGGTAAGCGGTTATAGCCATAAATGCGAGCAATTTCCTCCAGCAAATCGGCTTCAATACTCATATCAAATCGATAAGAGGGAGTCTTGACCTCCCAACCATCGTCAGTAGTTGCGACATGAAAACCGAGTCGCGTAAACATATCGCCAATATCGTCTTTTTCAATATCTAACCCTAAGGCTTGTTTGACCCGCGCATGACGACAACTAATTACCTTGGATTCAGGTAATGATTCTTCATTTTTGGCAATACATAGTGGTCCAGGCTCACCACCAACGATAGATAATAATAATTTGGTCGCCCGTTCCACGGCTTGCGCTGGTAAATTGTAATCCACACCTCGCTCAAAACGATGTGATGAATCCGTGTGAAGACCATATGCTCGTGCCTTACCTGTTATTGCCACAGGATCAAAGAAGGCACTTTCTAAAAATATGTCGCGAGTTTGTGCACTAACAGCCGTCGCCTCGCCGCCCATAATACCCGCCATCGCAACGGCCTTTTGATTATCGGCAATTACCAGTGTATCCGTATTTAGGTCTGCCTCTTGTCCATTGAGCATCGTTAACTTTTCACCGGAACGTGCTCTACGAACAGTAATACCACCATCAAGCTTGGCTCGGTCAAAGGCGTGCATAGGCTGGCCTAACTCTAGCATGACATAGTTAGTCACATCGACAACGGGATCAATGGAACGGATGCCGGCACGTCGTAATCTTTCTTGCATCCAAAGCGGTGCGACGGAATTAAGGTTGATGTTTTTTACCACTCGCCCAACGTAATGCGAACAGTCAGCGCAATCTAAGGTCACTGGCAGTTTTTCATCATTAGACTCAGACACGGCGGGAATAGCTGGCGTACTGATATCGCAATGATTAATTACACTCACCTCCCTCGCAATACCTTGTATACTTAAGCAATCACCACGGTTCGGTGTCAGATCGACCTCAATAATACTGTCATCAAGCTGTAAATACTCTCTTATATCAACACCGACAGCCGCATCAGTCGGCAACTCCATTAGACCGGAAGACGACTCTTCTAGACCCAACTCCGATGCGCCACATAACATGCCAGAAGAGTCAACGCCTCGCAATTTAGCCTTTTTGATCTTTAAATTGCCCGGTAATACCGCACCAACTTGAGCAAACGGCACTTTCAGCCCTACGGCAGCGTTTGGCGCGCCACAGACTACTTGGACCTCGCCGCCGCCAGTATTAACATGGCAAACCCGCAACTTATCCGCATCAGGGTGTTGGGCAACGGTAACTATTTCTGCAACGATGACATCACTAAATGGCTCAGCCACAGGTTCGATACCATCAACCTCGAGCCCAGCCATAGTCAATTGTTCTAACAATTCATCTGTAGTGATGTCCGGATTAACCCATTCCCGCAGCCACTGCTCACTAAATTTCATATGGCGTTTCCGTCTCCTGTTTGCGTATTGTCACGATATTGGATGAGGTCTATTGGCCAGCTTGATCAGCTCCACGTTTCAAAACTGCGCCAAGAAACGCAAGTCATTTTCGAAGAAAAGCCTGAGGTCGTTAACCCCATAACGCAGCATGGCAAGGCGCTCTACGCCCATGCCAAAAGCAAAGCCAGTATAGGTTTCCGTATCTATGCCTGAATGCTGAAATACTTTCGGATGCACCATGCCACAGCCCATCACTTCTAACCAGCCAGTATGGCTACAGACCCGGCAACCCGCACCCTGACAATTTGTGCATTGGATATCGACTTCAGCAGAAGGTTCAGTAAAGGGAAAGTAAGAAGGCCGAAACCGCACCGCTAATTCTTTTTCAAAAAATACTTTAAGAAATTCATCTACAATGCCTTTGAGGTGGGCGAAACTGACGTCGGTGTCGACTAACAAACCCTCTACCTGGTGAAACATAGGTGTATGAGTTAAATCAGAATCACAACGATAAACCCTGCCAGGGCAAACCACCCGAATAGGAGGGGCACTATTTTCCATCACCCTGACTTGCACAGGCGAGGTATGAGTTCTTAATACGGTAGTTTCATCAACATAAAACGTATCATGCATGGCCCTTGCCGGGTGATGTTGCGGAATATTCAGTGCTTCAAAATTATGATAGTCATCTTCAATTTCGGGTCCGTTGACGACATCAAAGCCCACAGCAGCAAAGAAACTTTCAATACGCGCCATGGTTTGCGTGACGGGATGCAACCCTCCTATATCTTGTCCTCTTCCCGATAGCGTCACATCAATCTTCTCATTCGCCAATCGCTCAGCTACCGCAAGGTTGTCTAGAGCCGCCCTTTTGTCATCAATAGCAACTTGCACCTTTTGCTTGATCTCATTAATGGCCGCACCGGCTTTTGGTCGCTCATCGGCAGGTAGCTTACCCAAGTTTTTCAATAAAGCCGTTAGCTTGCCTTTTTTACCTAAATAACGGACACGAACCTCGTCTAGTCCAGCTATTTCAGTTGTTTCGCTGACGGCTTGCTGGGCCTCAACCGCCAGCGCTTCTAGGTTTTCCATTCAGTTCTGCTCCGGAGTCACTTAATGCAATTGCTCACCCATTATTGCCTGACTATCTCTACCACCAACGATCACTTAATTCAGCTCTACCACCAACGATCACTTAATTCAGTGTCCAATTAATTCAGTACCCACTTAATTTCATAACCAATGCCAACCCTGTCGCTGACACTAAGCTGTTTATCGAAACTCTTATCTTATTGGTTGGGAACTTTTATCGTCCCCAACCAATTAGGGGAAGAGCAAAAGCTCTTCCCCTAATTAAGTAGTCATGTATCGTTATGGTATGGTGGTCAGCGGGCCAGACTAGGGGCCAACCACCTAAACCAAAAAGATGACATCTATGCAGACAGGGCTACTTTTGCTCTCTCAACAATAGCCGTAAACGCGGCCTTGTCATGGATTGCAATATCAGACAGAACTCGCCTATCCAGGCCAATACCAGCCTTTTTTAACCCATTGATGAACCTGCTATAACTCAGGCCATTAGCCCTGGTCGCAGCGTTAATACGCGTAATCCAAAGCGCGCGAAACGTACGCTTTTTAACGCGACGATCGCGGTAAGCATACTGTCCAGATTTAGTGACTGCCTGCTTGGCGACACGAAAAACACGACTGCGGGCACCATAGTAACCTTTGGCCTGCTTTAATACCTTTTTGTGTCGGCGTCTTGCCGTAACACCCCGTTTAACTCGTGGCATGAGTTTTTCCTCTTTAAAAAAACGTTTTCCCTACAATATGAAAAGACTAAGAGAGCCGATAAAACCGTCGATAACATCTTGTTATTACAAGATCGCTCGAATTGATACATGACATATAGGATGTAGTACTACGAGACTTGGTTTACCTAAGATCTGGTTTACCTAAGATCTGGTTTACCTAAGACCTGGCTTACCTACCGGTTATCGCACACGCGGCACTCATCATTACTCGCATTAATTTGCACGCATCATGCGGTCAATTAAAATTTTATCGGCCGGATGGACAGGCGACGTGCCACGCAACTGGCGTTTACGCTTAGTCGTCATTTTAGTCAAAATATGGCTTTTATAAGCACTCTTGCGCTTATAGCCGGATCCCGTTTTTTTGAACCGCTTGGCAGCTCCACTGTGCACTTTCGCTTTTGGCATAAGACTACAACTCCGCATTTATCGATTGTCGATTTTTAAAATTAATCAAGCAATTGCTTTACAAGGAACCTGGCAAAGAAACCACATCATTATATTAAAACCATTGTAAACAACTACTTCTTCTTTTTGGGGGCAAGCACCATCGTCAATTGTCGACCTTCCATTTTGGGATACATCTCAACAGTCCCATGTTCAGTCAAATCCTGTTCGACACGCTTCATCAGTTCAAGACCAATTTCTTGATGGGCCAGCTCACGACCGCGAAAACGCAGTGTTACCTTGGCCTTATCCCCATGTTCAAGGAAACGTATCAGGTTGCGTAGTTTTACCTGATAATCCCCCTCTTCAGTTCCGGGACGGAACTTCATTTCTTTTACTTGTGTTCTCTTCTGCTTTTTCTTAGCAGCGGCTTTCTGTTTTTTAGCCTCAAACACATGTTTACCATAGTCCATAATTTTACAGACTACTGGTTCAGCTTCGGCAGCTAGTTGTACTAAATCAAGCTTAGCAGCTTCCGCTGCTGCTAGGGCTTCTTCTATTGGTACTATACCTACCTGGGCGCCATCTGCCCCAATCAACCTGACTTCGTCCGCTTCGATATGTTCGTTAATAATAGCTTTTTTTGAAGCCCCTTTGGTGTTTTCTCGCTTAATAACAATCCTCCAAATAATTTACCATTTGCTTGGCCTACAACTATCGCGCAGTCATATTCATCCTTATCTAAAACTAAGGATGGATATTATCTGTGCCATTTTATACGGCTTACATGCCACATTCGATGACCACGACAGTCGCTTATTTTTCTGCCCTTACACTACATTAAGTACAACGACATCAAGTACATTAAGCTTCACGCTTAACGATGTATCTAACTATATTTCATTTCGCGTATAACTAGCATAACTATATATTGAATATTGATATCGCGTATTGCCATTTTCATATTGGCCACTATCGTTACTAAATATATCTCAATATATTTAAATGTAACCCTGTGATATTCCCATTCACTGTATTGGCTTACTAATAGGCAGATAGCGGGCCTTAAACTATTCATACCATAGCTTTTGCTAAAAAATAGTTAATTATTAGTAGCTACCAATAGCCAGGGCAAGATCAGCCCTGCACTTGCTAATAATAACGATGCCAACAATATTTCAACAACGACATTGATCAAGCAGTATCTTTTTCAGACACTTGAGTACTAACACGCCCTTTCAGCGCTATCTCGTTCGATACATGATCAATAAAGGTATCGATGCTCATTACCCCAAGGTCTTCGCCTTTTCTAGTGCGAACAGCCACTGCCTCGTTTTCGACCTCGCGATCACCGATAACGAGAAGGTAAGGTACCTTCTGAATTGTGTGCTCGCGAATTTTAAAGCCGATTTTCTCATTTCTCAAGTCCATAATCGCTCGAAAACCACTGTTTACTAAGGAATCTTGCAAGGTTTTAGCATAAGTCGCCTGTTTGCTAGTAATATTAAGGATAGCGACCTGGACTGGGCTCAGCCAAACCGGCAATGCGCCCTCATAATTTTCAATAAGAATACCGATAAAACGCTCAAAAGACCCTAAAACTGCGCGATGTAACATGACGGGCGTCTGACGGCTGCCATCTTCTGCAATGTACTGGGCCTCAAGCCGGGCCGGCATAGAAAAGTCCACTTGAATAGTACCGCATTGCCACACCCTTCCAATACAGTCTTTTAGAGAAAATTCGATTTTTGGTCCGTAAAATGCGCCTTCTCCCGGTAAAATATCCCATTCTAACCCCGTGGCATCCAATGCCGCTTCTAACGCCGCTTCTGATTTATCCCAAATTTCATCCGAACCAACTCGCTGCTCTGGCCGAGTCGACAGTTTAAGAATGACATCGCTAAAGCCAAAGTCATTATAGACACCAAACAACATGTCTATAAATTGAGCTACTTCTACTTGAACCGCCTCTTCTGAACAAAAAATGTGCGCATCATCTTGGGTAAAGCCCCGGACCCGCATCAAGCCATGCAGCGTTCCCGATGCTTCATTGCGATGGCAAGAGCCAAACTCGGCTAGCCTAAGGGGCAGATCTCGATAACTTTTCAAACCTTGATTAAATACCTGCACATGGCACGGACAGTTCATGGGTTTGACAGCATAATCACGGTGTTCTGAGTGGGTGGTAAACATATTATCGCCAAATTTATCGGCATGCCCCGATTTCTCCCACAATACATGATCAACTAGCTGTGGTGTCCTTATTTCTTGGTAGCCATGCTGACGCTGGACGTCCCGCATATATTGCTCAATAACTTGATAGATAGTCCAGCCCGCTGGATGCCAGAACACCATACCAGGCGCTTCTTCTTGAGTGTGGAATAAACTTAATTTCTTGCCAATTTTACGGTGATCACGCTTCTCAGCTTCTTCAATACGTTTGAGATAAGCTTTCAACGCTTTTTTATCAGCCCAAGCAGTGCCGTAAATGCGTTGTAACATCTCATTATTTGAGTTGCCTCGCCAATAAGCGCCCGCCAGTTTGGTTAGCTTAAATGCTTTTAGAAAGCGAGTGTTTGGCACATGGGGGCCTCGACACATGTCGACATATTCTTCGTGATAGTACAGGCCCATTGCGGTTTCGTCGGGCATATCTTCAACAAGCTGCAACTTGTAAGTTTCTCCACGTGCACTAAATACCTCAATGACCTCTGCTCGCGGGGTCATTTTCTTGATAACGTCATAATCCTTATCAATCAATTCTTTCATGCGTGTTTCAATAGCCTGCAAATCCTCCGGTCCCAAGGACTTCGGTAGCGCAACATCGTAATAAAAACCGTCTTCAATCACAGGCCCAATGGCCATTTGCGTTTCAGGATATAACTGTTTAATGGCATGGCCAATTAAATGCGCGCAGGAGTGACGAATAATATCAACTCCCTCATCGTCCTTTGCGGTGATAATTTGAACTTCAGCGTCTTGTTCAATGGGGTCACAGGCATCAACTAAAGTACCGTTAACTCTGCCAGCAATCGTTGCTTTTGCCAGACCTGGTCCAATATCTTGTGCAACTTCCATGACCGTTACAGGACTATCAAATTGACGCTCGCTACCGTCGGGAAGCGTAATGGTGGGCATGTTAGCTCCTCATGTCAGTGGTGACCCCTACTAAAGGCCACTTGATGTTTAATCTAGTATCTTGGCTCAACATTGCAAACATTGGGACACTTCTCTGCTAAACAACGCTAGCCAAACCAAATGGCATCCGCACATCCGATAAATCCAGTACCATGCGACCAGGTGTTATAGATTCAAGTGTAAGGATGGAGGCGAGATTATACGTGGCCTGCGTAAAATATAAACCCCCATGCTGGTACTTAAAATAGTAACCATTGCACACTAAACGTCGTAACATAAACTCCGCTAACTGGCGTTAAGCCGGTTAACAACCGTTGGCTAATCCTGCTATTTTAGTGCCTGCTAGTTAATGATGATGCTGTTAGATTATAGGCTTAAGGATGACAGCCAGAATTGTCTGCCAATAGCACGTAATCTACGCCATGCAGCGCGGTAAGCCATTTCCTGTTTATTTAAAAAACAATAACTTATAAAAGCAATGTGGGCCCTATGGCAATAAGCAGCAACTCACTCTCGACATTGCTATTAGCGATGATTATCAGTGCCAGCTTGTCTAGTCTCAGTGGCTGCAGTAGAGACAGCAGACAATCAGGGGGACCTATACCAACCACCCATCAAGCCAGTACTACTGCAACACATGAGCCCTCGGTAACGCCAGCAAGGCCATTACCTGCCCGCGCACAAACGACGACAGTACCGCCGGAAGAAACAACTCCTTCCCCTTTCGTTGAACCCGCGCCACTAACGTCGCCTATTGACTGCCAGATAGAACCAACTAACAGGAAGCAACGCAGACTTAGTGTAAAACGACTGGTAACTGAGCAACGCACACAACAAATTGGGCAAACCAGAAAGTTCCTTAATCAAGCGACCCCAATGTATCGTGATAGCCTCGTTATCGAATTTAAGAAGATATTGCAAAATAGTGATAGCGGCAATTTACATATTGCTGTTTGTAAAGTGTCACCAGACGGATTGATAGAGCAACTTGACGGCTTCGTAATACCTCAGCATGACCCCGACATGCTAACCACTGTAACTCGTGAGTATACTGAGTTAACGGATCATCGATTAACTATTCAGCTTGAAGGCGAAGACCCAGACCATCATTCTCAGATCAATATTGATCTGATCTATAGTACGGGACAGCCCTGGTTGCCATTATACCGAGATGAACCACAGCTGGCGGCAACTGGCTTTCTCGATCTGCATCTACATCAGACTGGCGCGATGGCGTTTAACGGCGGATGGTATTGGGGCAGCCATGAACCAGGGGCATTGACTGAGCGATTGCCACATTGCGACGGTGAACACGGCAGCTTTCATGAATATGGATTCCTACTCAAAAATAAATCCTCTCGAGATTTCTTATACAGCATTGCGCCTAAACATGATGTTGATGACTTTTTAAAGGCCCACCGAGGCAGAACGGACCCAGCGCAATACCTGCGCTCTGATGATAGAAAACACCAGCAAGTCGCTTTCGAACATCTACGAGACGCCCACGCTCGCGGTCTTAGCTTAGTGATTTCAACAATGGTGGAAAATTTCACATTAACCAACCTCATGTCAAATGCTGGTAAAGGTAACCAACAGTGGGACAGGAACACCATGGAATCAATCAAGCGTCAACTTATTTCGATTAAAAAGATATCTGACGAACAAGACTGGTTTGAAGTGGTCTACGATCCTTGGCATGCACGTAAAGTCATTGGTGAAGGTAAGCTAGCCGTTGTTATTGGTGCTGAATTTAGCAATATTTTTCCTGCTAGCGATGGACCCTGGCAGCAACAACTGCACGATCTCTATGATCTCGGCTTGCGCCACCTTCAACCTGTCCACAAAATTGATAGTCAGTTTAATTCTACCCATAATCAGGGCTTTCCATTTGATATCGTCAATATTTTTCATGCGCTAAATACACCCGAAATTCCCAATGCACCAGCGATAGAGCGTTTTTTTTATGGCTTGGAAGAACCTTCTATTGGCCTGACTCGTGCCGGTTACAAACTGCTTGATGAAATGGTTAGACTTAATATGATTGTTGATCTATCCCATTCAGGGCTGGTTTCGCAAATAGAATCGTCAGACTATTTATTACAGCAACACAACTTTTACCCTTGGATTTATTCCCATTGGGCCGCAAAAGATGTTGCTCTATTGGAGCAAACAAAACAAGTAGGTGGCATGATCGCTTTAGGTTGGGGGCAGCCAGTGCCGGAATCAACATTGGTTGTCTCAGAAGTGAATTTACCTAATGACCTTACTTGCAGTGATTGGCAAAGGCAGCTCTACCAACGTTATAAAAACTATGTTGACTACGGTATTAATTTTTCACTCTCGACAGACATGAACGGCTTTACCAGCGTCATTCAACCTAACTTCGGTCCCAGTGCCTGTCTGCTCAGCGATGAAGAAAAAGATCGCAGTGATCAAGTAAAAACGGTCGCCGTCATGCAAGAATATTATCCCGATCAACCTGACTGGGTGAACCAGTACTGGGCACAAGGTACACCTCATATTGGCCTGCTCCCCGGCGTAATATATGACCTCAAAGAGGTGTTGGGCATTGATACCACAGAACTAGAAAACTCAACCGAGAACTTTTTAGTTATGTGGGAACGCACCTATGACCAGAACCGTCAGCCTGTGTTAGAGTCCTCAACTGGGTATTAAGAGTCCTCAACGGGGTATTAAGAGTCCTCAATTGGATACTAAGAACCTTTAACTGAATACTAAAAAGTCCTCAGCCCAATATTAAAAGTCCTCAACTGGACAAGCAGCTATAGGCACTATGTTCGAGGCACTATAGTTCGTTCTTAGCTTTAAAAAACAAATTAGCTCGCGACTGGACGTAACGAATGGTGGGTACGAAGGTAAACTTGAGCTTATCAGTTAGAATTTCCGTCAATTAGAATTTTAGAATTGGTAGGCACGAACGGATTTGAACCGCCGACCCCCACCATGTCAAGGTGGTGCTCTAACCAACTGAGCTACGTGCCTATTCTACATGCCTATTACAGTTATCTAACCTATAACTTATCAAACTTAAATAAATCTAATTTTTTACTGAGCTTCTTTACTGAGTTTTTACTACCGATTTACTGAGCTTTTACTACCGAGTTTACCATTGAAAGCAATTTAAGTTTGAAGCGGGAAGATAGCATTGTGCAGTATTCAATTCAAGTACAAGCTGTTGCAAAAAGCAGTTAACATTATTAGATCAAATACTGTACTTATCACATCTAGTCACCTCAAGCAAATAGGCGAAGATCAAAGTTAGTTCAATAATTCGCGCTAAGATTGAAACACTTGTGTTTTTAGCGTTTTTATTCGATCTCTCACCACGCTCGCTTCTTCAAACTCGAGATTCCTCGCATGTTCATACATAATCTCTTCTAGCCGAGCAATTTCTGCCGCCGCTTGCTGCGGAGAATCAACGGTTTTAATCTGATATTGACTGTTAGGCTCAGTAATTTGCGACTTTTTCTTACCGCGTTTCGCTTTACCGCCAGGAACCGTAGCGCCCTCTAAAATATCGGCAACATCTTTCACAATACCTTTTGGTACCACGCCGTGCTCCTCATTGAACGCCAGTTGTAAATCACGGCGACGCTTGGTTTCACCCAACGCTTTTTCCATGGATCCGGTAATCCGATCAGCATAAAGAATCGCTTTACCGTTCAAGTTTCTAGCGGCACGACCAATCGTTTGAATTAATGAACGCTCTGAACGCAAAAAACCTTCTTTGTCAGCATCCAAAATTGCAACCAGAGAAACCTCCGGCATATCAAGTCCCTCTCGCAACAAGTTAATACCCACCAAGACATCAAACTCACCAATGCGCAGATCGCGAATAATTTCAACCCGTTCAACGGTATCAATATCGGAATGCAAATAACGCACTCTAACTTGGTGTTCGGTTAGATAGTCTGTGAGGTCTTCAGCCATACGTTTGGTTAGTGTCGTTACCAAAACCCGTTCGTTCTTGGGAACCCGACGATTAATTTCACTCAACAAGTCATCGACCTGCGTCGTTGCTGGCCGTACTTCTACTGCTGGATCAACCAAGCCGGTTGGTCGCACTAATTGCTCTACCACGCAATCGCTATGTTCGTCTTCGTAGGGGCCAGGTGTCGCCGAAACAAATATCATCTGCGGGGCAAACCGCTCCCATTCATCAAAGCGCAATGGTCTATTATCTAGCGCAGAAGGCAGACGAAATCCGTACTGTACCAAGGTCTCTTTACGTGATCGATCGCCTTTATACATGCCACCGATTTGCGGAACAGTAACGTGGGACTCATCAATAATCATTAAGGCGTTATCAGGTAAATAATCATATAAGGTAGGTGGTGGCTCACCCGCCTCTCTACCCGACAAATACCGAGAATAGTTTTCAATGCCAGCACAGTAACCCAACTCATAAATCATTTCGATATCATACTTGGTACGCTGTTCTAAACGTTGCGCCTCAACTAACTTGTCATTTTCCCTAAAATGAGCAAGCCGATCGATCAACTCTTTTTTTACCAATTCAATGGCGTCCAATAACGTTTGCCGTGGCGTCACATAGTGGCTTTTAGGGTAAATCGTAATACGAGGTATCTTCTTTAACACTTCACCCGTCAACGGATCAAATAATGAAATGCGCTCTATTTCTTCGTCAAATAGTTCAACGCGCACAGCCTCATTGTCAGAGTCGGCTGGAAATATATCAATAACATCTCCCCTCACCCGATAGGTGGCGCGACGAAAATCCATGTCATTGCGCGTATATTGAAGTTCTGCCAAACGCCGCAAAATATAGCGCTGGTCTACCTCGTCACCTCGATCTAAATGCAGGACCATCTTTAAATATGAACCCGGGTCACCCAAGCCGTAAATGGCAGATACGGTGGCAACGACAACCGCGTCTGATCTTTCCATCAACGCCTTGGTTGCAGATAGGCGCATCTGTTCTATGTGCTCATTAACTGATGCGTCCTTATCGATAAAAGTATCCGACGAAGGCACATAAGCTTCTGGCTGATAATAGTCGTAGTAAGAGACGAAATATTCAACAGCATTGTTAGGAAAAAATTCTTTGAATTCGCCATACAGCTGAGCTGCAAGTGTCTTATTCGGCGCCAGCACAATAGTTGGCCGTTGAACAGCTTCAATGACATTTGCAATCGTGTAAGTTTTGCCCGAGCCAGTGACACCTAAGAGCGTTTGATGAGCAAGTCCTGCGTTCAAACCCTCAACTAGAGCATTAATCGCTTTTGGCTGATCGCCAGCAGGCTTAAAATGATGAACAACTTTAAGTGGTTTTGACATGGAGGGTTAGTACGTTTTCAGCAAAGTATCAAAGGTTAACTTGTTAGTGCAAAATGTGTGATCATATTAAATTCCACAGAATGACTCACTATACCAGAACACCTCAGACTCTGCTCTGCATCTAATCTCAATCAAACAAAATATAGATTTTCTTTAACTATCAACAGGTTATAAATATAAACAACAGGTTATATTTATAAAAAAATTATTGACCTAGTGTGAATAGCGCTATACTATACGCGGCTCCTCACGAGGGAAGGCAGTCAAAAATCCGCCTTAGCTCAGTTGGTAGAGCAAATGACTGTTAATCATTGGGTCGCTGGTTCGAGCCCAGCAGGCGGAGCCAAATTTAAAAAAAGGCTGCTTATAAGGCAGCCTTTTTTATTGCCACTATCTTTATTGTCGCTATCGCCACCTTTCTTTAAACCTCTTTTAATCTCTACTTACGCTACCAACCCAACTTTGCACTAAAAACTTAACGCCAAAATGTCGATAATGCCTATGAAAAGCTGGA
>JANQMK010000266.1 GCA_028280085.1 Pseudomonadales bacterium | reverse complement strand
TGTAGGCTCTCACTATTGAGAACGCCACAGCCAGCTGGCGTACCGGAAGCTATTATATCGCCAGGAAACAGTGTGACGTGTTCGGAAATATAGCTCACTAGTGCATCAAAGCTCGTAATCATGTTCTTGGTTGACGAGTCTTGCTTCAGTTGCTTGTTAACCCAAAGCTTAATTGATAAATCAGTTGTACTAGGTAGCGCATCCTTTGGGGTAATCCAAGGCCCCATAGGCGTGCTTTTATCGAAGTTTTTTAGTGCAAACCAATCAAAGACAAAGGGCACATCATAGCGTTTAGTCAAATCGCGCGCTGATAGGTTATTGATAATCGTGTATCCAGCAATATAATCCTTAGCTTTTTTTACGTTGATGTGCTTGCCTTGGCAACCAATTACAATGGCAATTTCTGCCTGCCAATCAATGTTAGTCGCATGGCTGGGTAGGATAATATCGTCGTTAGGGCCAATAATGCAGCCTCTTGCCGCTTGGGTAATAATAAATGGTCTGCTGTGCTCATTGGGCTCTGGGTTACCAGTCATTTCCTGCAGATAATCACGATAGTTTGCTTCAGCTGAATAAAGCATGCCCGGTCGTGGTATGGGAGCTTTCAGGTCTACCTCTTTAACGGGCAGTTTGACATCATCTAAAATACCGAGACCAATTTTAGTTTCGATAAAATCAATGGCGGGACGGATACGATCCCAGTCTTCTAGCACGGTTAGTGGATCAGTGGGGTCAAATAATACGGAATGCTCGGTGACAACCATTGCTGTTTCTAGATCGTAAACTCCATTCTCTACCAGAAGGCCGACTCTTGGCGGGCTGTTAAGTTGAGAATAATTGATCAGTTTAAAACTTGGCATATGTCGGTTACTACGAATACTGTAAGCAAAAATCTGTTATGAAACCAAGTCTTGTTTTGTACAACTTGTATCCATTTATGTTTTTGCGCACGTTGACCACTATCTATTAATAGTTTAGTCAAAGAACGTTCCTTTTGGCCAAGATGATGCAGGCTTGTTGGTGTGAAAGACTTGGTTTCCCCCACTTCTATCCACAGTTAGAGGGACTTACAAAGCTATGATAATTATTTGTTTGCAATTTGTACTATTTCGCACAGTGCGTTGGAGAGCGTAATGAGGTCAGCTGGGGAAATTATATAAGGCGGCATGATGTAAACCAGTTTGCCAAAGGGCCTTACCCATACACCGCGATTGACAAACTCCCTTGGTATCGTGTGCATGTCGACAGGCTGCGTCAATTCAATAACGCCAATTGCGCCCAATACCCTCACATCGTGAACACCAGCTAAAGCGCGGCACGGATTAAGTTGTTGTCGCAAAATTGTTTCTATATCAGCAATTTTTCGTTGCCATGGCGTTGACAGGAGCAACTTAATGCTAGCCAGGGCAACTGAGCAGGCTAGCGGATTTGCCATAAAGGTTGGGCCGTGCATAAATGTGCTGACTTTGCCTCCACCTATGCCTTTACTGACGCGATCATTGCATAATGTCGCGGCTAGTGTCATATAGCCGCCGGTTAGCGCTTTGCCTAAACAGAGGATATCTGGTGATATATCAGCATATTCACAAGCGAATAACTTGCCGCTGCGACCAAAGCCCGTGGCAATTTCATCGCAAATCAGCAGCACGTCGTACTCTTCGCATAGGCTCTTAACCCGTTTAAGGTATTCAGGCGCATAAAAATTCATTCCGCCGGTACCTTGCACAACTGGCTCAAGTATAACGGCAGCTATCTCTTGGTGATGCTTGTCAACCAATTGATGAAATATGGCGATATCGCTTTCATCCCATGGTTCGCCGAAGCGGCTAGTCGGCGAAGGTGCGAAAAGATGAGTTGGCAGTATTCCGCGGAATATTTCGTGCATACCGGTAACGGGGTCGCAGACTGACATGGCGCCGAAGGTATCACCATGATAGCCATTTCGTATTGTAAGCAATCGATTTTTCTCCGGTCGTCCGAGAGAGAACCAATACTGTATTGCCATCTTGATGGCGACTTCGACTGAGACGGAACCTGAGTCACTGAGAAAAACCTTCGTTAACCCTGGCGGGGCAAGACTGGTTAACAATTGACACAGTTCAACGGCAGGTGGATGGGTTAGTCCGCCAAACATCACGTGGGACATTGCTTCAGTTTGGCGGTAAATAGCGGCGTTAAGAATAGGGTGGTTATAACCATGAATGGCTGACCACCAAGATGACATGCCGTCGATAAGTTCAGTACCGTCGCTTAACGTTAGCCTCACGCCGGATGCAGAGACCACCGGAAATACGTCGGCTGCATTGACTGTAGATGAATAGGGGTGCCAAACGTATTGTTTGTCCAATGCGAGCAGTTCTTCTGTAGAATATTTGGACATAACTATGTGCTTATCGTTTAGTGCTTTAAATGGGGACAAGAGTGTAACGCAAATTTATCGAAAACGCGTCGGTTAAGTAACTGAATTGTCAGTTAACTGCGATTTAACTTGTCGTGATTGTCTAATGAATTTTGAACAAAAGATTCGGTAGCTCATCGTATCAGAATTAGGGATAATCATTGGCTAGCAAATGTAATGTTAAAGGGAGTCGTTGTCTATGGGCTGTAGTTTATGATTGATTCAGCGGTTCATGTCTTGCAGTCAGTTTTTGGATATGACGCTTTCCGTCATCCTCAGTCTGATGTTATTCAAGCGTTATTGTCAGGTAAAGATGCTTTAGTGTTAATGCCGACCGGTGGTGGCAAATCGCTTTGTTATCAGATCCCCGCTATTGTACGCGATGGTACAGGCATTGTTATTTCACCGTTGATAGCGTTGATGCAGGATCAGGTTAATGCACTACTTCAACTTGGTGTACAAGCAGCATTTTTAAACTCTTCTTTAGACACTAGCCAGCAGCGGGATGTTGAAGACAAGCTGCTCAATGGTCAGTTAGATCTACTTTATATCGCGCCAGAAAGACTCACTCATGGCCGCATGCTATCGTTGCTTGACCGAGTCAATTTATCTTTGTTTGCTATCGATGAAGCACACTGTGTATCCCAATGGGGGCATGATTTTCGCAGTGACTATTTGCAATTAGCTTTACTAAAAGAACGTTTTCCGCATGTGCCAAGAATTGCATTGACGGCAACAGCTGACGATAAAACGCGGTGTGAAGTTATTTCACAATTACATCTTACCCATGCTGAAAAGTTTGTTTCAGGTTTTGATCGGCCTAATATTCAGTACCGTATTGAGGCCAAGACAGACGTAAAAAAACAATTGTTTAACTTTATCACGACTGAAGGGCAGGGTGAGGCAGGTATTGTCTACTGTTTGTCTCGAAACCGAGTGGAAACTACCGCAGAATGGTTATGTGAACGTGGGGTGAATGCACTGCCGTATCATGCCGGCTTGAGTCAGCATGAACGTGCTGTGAATCAAACGCGATTTTTACGCGAGGAAGGCATCGTTATTGTGGCTACCGTTGCTTTTGGTATGGGCATTGATAAGCCAAATGTGAGGTATGTTGCTCATATTGATATACCGAAAAGTATTGAAGCTTACTATCAGGAAACAGGGCGTGCTGGCAGAGATGGCTTACCGGCTATTGCCTGGATGATTTACGGTTTACAAGATATTGTCAAATTGCGTCAAATGATGGCGCAATCCGAAGCAGCAGATGCTTTTAAACGGGTAGAGCAACATAAGTTAGACGCTTTATTAGGACTTTGTGAGATTACCAGTTGTCGTCGGCAAGCATTGCTTGAATACTTTGGTGATCGTCTAGAGACGCCGTGCGGTAACTGTGATACCTGTCTTAATCCGGTTTCTACCTGGGATGCTACTGAGCCTGCACGTAAAGCACTATCATGTGTTTTTCGGACCAATCAACAATTTGGTGCGACTCATCTTATTGATGTTCTACTGGGAAAAGCAAATGCCAAAGTAAAGCAGTTTGGTCATGATCGTGTATCGACATTTGGTATTGGCAAAGAGTTGAATGCCAATCAGTGGCGTTCTATTTTTCGGCAGATGATGGCTCGACAGTTTCTGACGGTGAATATGGATGGTTACGGCGGCTTGCAGTTAACTGAAATGAGTCGTGCTATTCTGCAAGGTAAGGAAAAACTCTATCTTCGCAAAGATGTGGATTTATTGCCGTCCCGGCAAAAGAAAAATCGTTCCACGTTATCAGAGCAAGATAACATATTATGGGATGCCTTGCGTGCTTGTCGCAAGCGACTTGCTGACGATCAGGGCGTGCCTCCCTATATGATATTTCACGATGCCACAATTATGGAAATGGTGGCCACTTTGCCAACTAGCCCAGAAGCTATGGCTAAGATAAGTGGTGTCGGAGAGCTTAAATTAAAACGCTATTCAAGCGCCTTTTTAGCGGTAATCAATGACTACTTAAAACAGCGTGATAGCCGGTCTGGTACGGTAAAGAAAGAGGCCAGTGAAACATTAAAGGAGACATTACGCCTGATAAAACATGGCTTTGATATAGAAGAAATTGCTAACCATCGCCAACTTACTAAAAATACGGTATCTATGCATGTCGAGCAACTGATATTACAATCTGATATTCGACTAAAGGAGGTGTTCAGTTTAAGTGAACGAGAAATTAAGCAGATATTTGACATGTTTTTAGCCTTCGATGAAGGGCATGAAGGCAAAATGCCTCTCAAGCCGATTTACGAAGCACTAGGGGGTGAGTATTCTTATGAAATATTGCGCTGTGTGCGGGCTGAACTATCAAATACGCAAGAGTTACAGCCATGCTGAGCAGCGGTTTTTAGGGTAGCATTATGTTAGTTGCTATGCCTGAATTTGGTTTTGAATGGCAATTGCGATTTTCACATCGAAAGACAATAGGGGTATATGTTTTTCCCGATTTAAGTGTAGAGGTTAGAGCGCCGAAACGAACTGAACAACATGATATAATCGCTTTTCTCATAGAACACCAGCAATGGGTGAAACAACAACTACAGAAATACCAAAAGAATCTTACACTAAAAAAACCACAGTTCGTTGCTGGTGCAGAACACTACTATCTTGGCAAGTCCTTCCCTTTAGTATTAAGCCAAATAAACGGTAAACCAAGGGTTGAATTTAATGGTGAGTATATTCGAGTGTTTTGCCGAGACCAACATGATTCGGCAGAGATAAAGAAACATCTGATTGTATGGTATCGCCGACTAGCGAGTGTGGTGTATGCCGCTCGCCTAGAAAAATGCTTTGCCAAATTTAGCAATTATCCCATTGTAAAGCCGGCGTTTCGTATTAGGACGATGAAAACTCGTTGGGGTAGTTGTTCTTCTAAAGGACAAATTAATTTGAGCTTAGAATTGATTCAAGTACCGTTAGCCTGCGTTGACTATGTTATCGTTCATGAACTATGCCATCTTATTGAATTTAACCATAGCCCAACATTTTACGCTTTGCAGAGCGACATCATGCCAGATTGGAAACAGCGCAAAATCACTTTAGATGCATTTCCAGTGGTTCGCTTGCGTTAGGGTGCGTGCAGTTGCTATTTTATACTTGTGCCCTTTTCTATCGCAATGCTTGTTCCGCTTCTGCAGATTTAGTTTTTAGCCACGCTTCAGAGTCTTTAGAACAGGCTCCGCTATCAAGTAGGTGACCAATTTGATTGTGTGCTGATTGCCAGTGTTCAATAGCATTTGCTTTGTTACTGGTTTTTTCGATATCGGCATTTTTAAATTTTAATGCTATTTGCTTGATTTGACTTTGGCAATAAGATTGTTTTTCTAATGGCTTGTTTGTTCTCGCTATAATATCCCATGCTTTTTCGTATAAGTCTTTTGCAAATAGGGTTTGTTTTTTACTACAGCTCGACTGCTTGCTAGCCCCATCAGCGGCGAGATGGCGGATATCTTCCGCTAAGCGCTGTGCTTTTAAATAGTGATGATCTTTTTCGAGTGAGAGACTTTGGTTAAGTGACTCAATGGATTTATCGATAGCATACTGGCATTTAAGATAACGTAAACTCTGTTTCGCTTGTTTAAGATTGGTTTTCACCGACAAAAAATAAGGCGCTGATTGTTCTTTCAGTGCTTGATCGCATTTGGCGCTGTCTTGCAGTGACAACACATGTTGTTTAACCAGTTGATAGCTACTGATGGCTTGTTCAAAATGGTAAATTGCCATTTCATAATCGTAGAGTTTATAAGTGACATGAGATTTTTTGATAAAAGCATCTTCATCGCCCTGAAAAGTTGCCGCGGCTTTTTGATTTAATTGGTCGCCGCGAGCTATATGAAAGCGACCTTTATTTAAATGACTTGTCGCCTGGGCGTAATAGTGTTCGCAGGTGGCGTACCCTTGGTTCGCGTGACTTAGCGTCAGAGGTAAGAAGGCATATAATAGAATTCTAATAGTTGTTGGAAGGCTTCTACGCATAATAAGGTCATAACAGGCCTTTTAAGTGGATATTAATTTACCTTGAATTGGGATTAGGTAAGCTGACTAGTAAGTTTATAGGCAGTGAAGAATGAATCAAAATGTTTATTAATAAATAGGGGTGGCTATATTTAGCAACAATATTGGCGAGTAGAGCGAAGAAATAGTAGTCAACGCGACGGTAACCACTTTTTGCACGAGTCGTAATAGTTGGCTTAATGTTGTACTGTCGCGGTTTGGTTGCTAAAGAATTTGGCTAACTCAATGAGCTTTTGTGGTGATTTAATGTCATAGGTGACTGTAAATGTGCCTAATGTCATTAATATATCAATAGGGTGAGATAAGCCCACCAGTGTTTCGTCTAATGGATTCTCTTCTGAGTGAGATTCGGCTAGGTAGCGCAGGAATACACCGCCAACTAGGCTGCCGGAGTCATCTTTAATGAGTTCCTTAAGATCTTCATTGGAGTTGTGACTGGAGATCAGTACATCATTCCATTTAACCTTGTTAGCGGCCGTGCTGTCATAGGCGATAACAATTGAAGCTAATAGACAGTAATTTCCAGTATCTGAAATGACTGAAGATAATGTTTGTGATTTTTTGTCGAATGTTAAGGTCACTCTAATCATGGTAACTTGTTTTTTAGTGGCTACTATTACCAGCTTAGATGCGATAACCAGGTCTATCAAATAACTTTAATAGCAACCCAGCTTCTTAGAGCGAATACACGCTTTACTGTGACTGCGATGCTAGCTTATTGAGTACTAAACCAAAAAATCGGTCTTGTGTTGAAGACATAAACAGCCAACCAAGGTGGATTTCACAACTTTTACAGTGTGCGTATTGCCACACATAGTCCGGAAACCAGGAGTGTGCGCTGGTAGATTCACCAAAAACTAAACAGCCGTCAGCATTTTCAAAGCAGCCAACATCAAATGCGATACCAAATGGGTTGGTTAAAAAATGTCTATGTGTGTTATTAATAGAAGTTTTGTCTTTTGGCGTCGTGATTTTTTGTTGGCATTTAGCGCAAAGAAGGATTTCCTCTCGCTTGGGCTTTAAACTGTCTGTGTGCTCCTCTAAGAGTTTTAGGTATTGTTCGTTGTTTAATGCTTCTAGAAATAGCAGGGGAGGGTGGAAGTGGCGGTTAGTGCTAACACCAGCTGAACAATCCATAGTATGTTCCTCAGTGTTTAGGTTAAATTGCAGGAGGCCGATATTTTGTTAGAATCTGAGCAAAATACAGGCATATTATTATTTATTCTCGAATACAGCTTGCCAACTAAAACTAAGATCATTAGTTGCTAATGCTCCCATAGCTTTAGATACTAGGCTATTGGTTACTGGTTGCAAGTGCTATGAGTGATGGATCTGCGATAACAATCCTAGCTGCCTGCTTGATTAAAAGGCTGTCGCTAAATAGGGTAACCGTGCAACGGAATAATTTATTACAAAACAAAGGGTTATAAAATAAGGAAATATTTTATGCGATTGGGTTTATTAGTCGGTTATGGGGGTAAACATATTGCGCTGCCTATTGATCTATTACAGCAAGCAGAGCGGCTTGGCTTTGATTCTGCTTGGACCGCAGAAGCCTATGGCTCGGATGCGGTTTCGGTAGCTGCTTGGATACTGGCAAATACTAAAACACTGCGAGT
>JANQMK010000235.1 GCA_028280085.1 Pseudomonadales bacterium | reverse complement strand
TGTCAAATCAAAATTCGGAGTGATGTAGTAGGTTAAATTTCCGAAGGCGGCATACTCTTCATAGGAACTGGGTGCTGAAACTGTAGACCAATTAAAATTGTCAGGCTGCCCGACAAAATCAAGATTGCGCTCTGTTTTTTCATCAGTGTAATAAAGCCCAACCAACCACTCAAATTTATCTTCGTCATTCGATACCAATCGAATTTCCTGAACAATTTTTTCGCTTTCCGTGGGAGAATTAAGATCAAGACTTGTCAACTGAGTACCAATTAACCCATTGATAATGGGTGCGAGGAATGAAAAGTCCTGCTCTAAATTTAATGAAACATCCACATAAGAACTGGTCGATATCAACGTCATTCCATCAAACCGATACTCCAATGTTCCACTGTAAGTATTGTTTTCGAAAAAGTTATCTCCCAACCCATCAGTGCCTTCATACTTTCCATTCAAGGGTTCAAGAGTATTGATATCGAAACCGACCCGGTTCCCTCCTGTATAATCTGTCCTTTGAGTCAATATTTTAAGTCGAATATCAAAATCGTCAGTTACCTGAAAGTACAAGTCTCCGGAAATACCGTAACGTTCAAATTTATCTTGGTTTTTTCCAACTATAGTACTCGTTGCCGCGTCAACCCGGTCTACAAAACCGGCATTATCCTCATAAAAACCTGCGAGAGTAACACCTAGTCTGTCTTCAATAATCGGTGTGCTGACCCTACCGTTATATAACTTATTGAAACCACCTTCCTCAGTACTAGAGAGGTTAACACTGCCATGCGCTTGGAAATCTTGCTCATCACGATTCAGCATTGGCTTGCGAGTAATATATTTGATCGCACCACCAACGGAGGTAGCACCATAAAGCGTGCCTTGGGGACCCTTCAACAGTTCAATTCGCTCAATATCGCCAAGCAAACCATCAAAACTGGACAAACCGATCACACTGGCTGAAGGACTATTACTGGTAAAAGGTACATCATCCACATAAACCCCAACTACCGAAGTCAAACCCTGTACCCCAACACCACGCGCTGAAATAAATGAACCAACACCAGGTCGGCCACCATCGTTGGAAGACGCATTAAAACCAGGTGTATAACCAATCACCTCATCTAATGTCGTTATACCTGTTCCTGTAAACTCTTCCGGACTTACAATTGTTATCGCCATTGGTACATCTTGTAAATTCTGCACCCGACGAGAGGCAGTCACCATAATTTCTTCAATCATCAGTTTTGAATCATCTTGACTGGCCTCTTCCTGCGCCTCTACATGCTGCGCTCCCCCAACACCAATAAAAAAACTGACAATCGCTGCTAATAATTTATTTTTTTTTGGAGTTCCCATGCTATTGACCTCATCTGTTTTATTATCTTGAGTAATAATCAGATGACCCTCTGCATTACGCTGGGCTTGCAGCCCAGTGTTGTTGAGGAGAATAGCGACGGCTTCGTCGATAGAATATTCCCCAAGCAAGGCGTTGGTCGTGTGATCTTCCACTAGATCGAAAGGGTAGATCACAGAGACATTGGCCTGCTGTCCAAATAGTGGCAGAGCATCATCCGCTGCTTGCTGGGGAATGTTAAAGCTTAGAGTTAAATCAGCCGCATAGGCGATTCCACAGAACAAGATACTCACTATGCCGCTCAAAAGTCCGTACTTTAGTCTGCGGCGGCTATGAACGACATTCCCCCAGTCGATAACACTTCTCCAACTCATTACAAACAAGTTTTTAAGTGTTGCCACGTATAGAGACCGGAATGTCATTAACAACCCTTACTGTTTCATAATATTTTTGTGAAGAACGAATAAACGCCAAGTGCCAGATTAATCGGGACATGCTTTGGCTGGGAAGCAACGCGCCGATCAGCGTGCTGAAAACTGCACAAGATGTTCGTTGATCTGAGTCAGTTTGATATTCAGACTACGGCTAAGTGTCCCCAACAGATTGTCTATATCGTTGGTTTTGTAGTGGCCGCCAACACGAGCATCACGAATCGTCGGGTCGATAATCACCAATTCTTTATCGGTATAGCGTGCAATTTCTGTCAATGCCTGTTCAAATGTTTCGCCCTTAAAGATTAGTGCGCCCTGCTGCCACGCAAGTTTCTGCTCCAGTTGCTTTTCCATTACCGGCTCGGCCACTTCGATAATCTGGCTGTATTGCAAAGACTCACCTGCATCCAATAGTGCTTCGTTGGGCACCGTCTGATCATTTACCACACGCAGATCCACCGTTAAGCTGGGAAGCGGTTCGCTGGCGCGAATATCGGTAAAAACTTTGACACGCCCTTCAGTAACCGTGACATCGACACTACGCGAGTTAAGCCGTATATTAAAAGCCGTACCCACCGCCCACACCAAGCCATCACCGGCGTAGACTACAAAGGGGCGCTCGGTATGTTTTTCAACATCAAAATTAACTTCACCGCGCTGTAAGGTGACGACTCTATGTTGCCTACTGTAATTTACATCAACCAAGCTGTTGGTATTCAGGGTCAGTACGGTGCCGTCTTGCAGACGCTCTACACGCTGCTCACCTAGTGCCGTACTAAAACTTTGTGAAGCAGGTCCATTCACAGAAAAAAATATCACCACGACAAGACTGGCTGCCACCATACTGGTAGCAAAAATCGGTAAGCGAAATTTGCCTACCCATGCCGCTATCCGCGTCGATGCGGAGGACTGGCGACTCTTGTTTCCCACATTTTCAAAATGTTTTTTGAGATGCTTTTCCTGATCTGAAGAAGGTAATGGGAATAGCTCGGCCAGATCTTCTAATACCGACATGGCATCCCAATTATGGGCCAGCTTAGTAAGATAGTCGAGATGAAACTCGCTACGTTTAACCCAGGCCCGTAATTCGGCAGCTTCTTCTGTGCTGAGTTCACCGTTATCCATACGCACTAACCAGTTTCCTGCCTCTTCCTTGATAGCGGCTTTGTGGGTAAACGCGGTAACATTGTTTCCATTCATATTTGACTGATTTTGATTATCCATTGTACATTCCTCTGTGGTTGCTGCCTCGTTGATCGACGGAGATGTCCACCGCTTCTTCGACCTCCATATAATCGCTACAGCGCACGATCGCTTTAGTTAAGTGCGTCTCCACTGTTTTGATGCCG
>JANQMK010000225.1 GCA_028280085.1 Pseudomonadales bacterium | reverse complement strand
AAAAGCCCCAAAGCAGATTGCTTTGGGGCTTTTTAAATAGTGAGCTAACTAGCCAATTGGTCTGAATAGACTAATCGTCAGAGCCGCCAAGAAAGCTTAATAAGATAGTGAAAATATTGTAAATCATCACGTACAGAGTGACTGTTGCAGAAATATAGTTTCTTTCGCCACCGTGAATGATACTGCTAGTTTGCCACATAATGAGGCCAGAAGAAGCGAGTAAGAAAACACAACTAATAGCTAACGATAAACCTTGGATTTGTAAAAAGTAGTTGGCGATTGCAGCGACAAAGCCAACCATAATACCGGTCATTAGGAACCCTGTCCAAGCACTCATGTCTTTACGAGTTACTAAAATGTACCCAGATAAGCCAAAGAATATCATGGCAGTACCGCCGAGCGCCATGAAGATGGGCTCAGCTCCATTGACTTGTAGATAAAAGTTAAGGATAGGACCGAGGGTAAAGCCTAGCCAACCGGTGAGCGCGAACACCCAGAATAGGCCAGCGGTAGAGTTTTTAGTTTTCTCAACCAGAATTAAACAAACAATATAAGGTAGCAAAGTCCAGAGGCCAAAGTAGGGCGCATTAATGGCCATGGAAACGAAAGCCATGAGGGCGCTAAAAGCGACAGTCATGGCTAACAAAGCATAAGTATTACGTAATACTTTATTAATCTCTATCGCAGAGGACGCAGTTTGGGACGCTAATATGTGGTTTTCTTGCATGGAGTCATCTCCTGATAACATGTGCGAGCATTTAATTTATTTCAAAAAATACCTAGGGTTACTTTAACTATTAATAATACCCGTACAGTGCAGAAAATCAAGCCATCAGCCATATCTGTACAGCTACTATGGTTATATTATTTCCTTGATTTTTAAATAGTTTTTCGGCAAGTTAATCCCTACATAAAATTCATAGATAGCTAAAGCCGAATATATACACATAGTGATAACCCAGTATCCACTTTAAATATGTGGAAATTGGTGGCAATACTGTATATATGGGGGCGGGATATCCTGGACTTCAAGTATTCCATCGTACAAAGAGTAGGGTTTTGTGTAACCAGCTTTATCTATATCTATGATGCTTTATTGACGATGTTTTCAGGCTTGAAGATTTCAGGCTCGAAGATTGCGTCCTTTAACATGATCCAATCGTACAAGAAGCAATAGGTGGGATAAATTAAAGTTGCTGGCTTATTATGCTCGAATTTAAAGTGCCTGCCCCAAACAAATCCTTAGGCGGCAATGGAGGTTAATTGTGACTGCCGCTTGCATAATGGGATTGATTTGCGATCATGTTCATCTGATTTAAAGGGGTTTGGAGTAGCCGTTTATGCATAAAACTGTATTTATGTTTTCAGGCCAAGGGTCTCAATATTACCACATGGCCAATCAGCTTTTTGAACAAGATAAAGTGTTCAAAGATTGGATGCATGAGTTGGATGATTTGGTTAAACAGGAGTTAGGTGAATCTGTTGTTACTCGGATTTACGCTGAAGACAAAAAGAAATCTGATCCGTTTGATGAAATACTTTATACCCACCCGGCCATATTTATGGTCGAGTATGCGCTAGCACAGTCACTTGCTGCGAAGGAGATCCACCCGGCTATGGTGCTAGGCGCTAGTCTCGGCGAGTTAACCGCCGCCGCATTTACCGGTGTAATGACCTTGCCTGATGCTGTTAAAACTGTAATAAAACAAGCTACTCTCTATGATCGCAGTTGTCCACCGGGGGTGATGATAGCGGTGCTGGCCCCCGTTGATCTCTATCACGATTCACCGCTATTACGCAGTTGCAGTGAAATAGCAGGGGTCAATGGCGCAGAACACTTCGTACTGTCGACATTAAATAGCAATGTGGGCAAGGTTCAGGACTTTCTAAACGGGGCCAATGTCGTTTTTCAGCTTTTACCTGTAAAGCAAGCTTTTCACTCATCCTATATTGACCCTATATGTGAGCCATTTTCGCGAACTGTTTGTCATATTGTTACTTCGCCATCTGCGGTACCTTTTGTTTCATGCTTAACGGCTGGTCGGCAAGAGCAGTTTGACAGCCAATACTTTTGGGATGTAGTGCGTAAACCCATTCGCATTGCCGATACACTGCGATGGTTAGAAGCTCAAGATAATTATCACTATATTGATATAGGCCCCAGTGCCACCTTTGCCAATTTTGCGCGACAGCACATTAATTCAGGTAGTAATTCATTGACGTCGCCAATCTTACCGTTATTTGGTAGTGAGGTGAAACAATTAAGTCGTCTCGTTGAGCATTTTGCTCATTTGGAACAATAGTCAAATGGGTTTTGGGTTCTATTTGGTTGAGCACTAATGCAGTATATGTAATCTACTGATGTGCTGAACCAAATGCCCTTATTGAGTTGGATAAAGCTGGAGGGGGAGGAGACCTTCGCGTGACGGGATTATTGAGCTATTTCGCCCAACGTAGATTGCTAGCGAACATGATTACACTGTTAATCATCGTGCTTGGCGCTGTTACCATTATGTCTATTAAACGCGATAGCTTTCCGGATCTGGAGTTTGGTGAAGTATTGATTACTACCAAGTATCCGGGTGCCTCTCCCCAAGATGTTGAACTAAAAGTTACCAATGAAATTGAAAAAGAGTTAAAAAGTGTTGTTGGTATTAAAGAGTACAAATCATGGTCGCTTGAAAATGTCTCCATTATCATGGTCGTTATTGACGCTGATGAAGATCAAGATGACGTTAATCGTGATATCCGTGAAGCGGTAAATCGCGTCACCGATCTACCGTCAGAAGTGACGGAATCGCCTTTGATTACTGAATTGGGCACCTCATCATTTCCTATGAT
>JANQMK010000153.1 GCA_028280085.1 Pseudomonadales bacterium | reverse complement strand
GGGCACGGCGAAGAAGAAGAGGCTGGTGCCGATAACGAGCTGCTGAATGGCGATGTGGATGTGACCGGTATTGATTTTATTTATAAATGGGCCCCCAACGGTAATAGCAAACAAACCAATTTCAAATTTCAAGTCGAGTACTTTGTCAAAAATGAAACTGGGGATGCCGAATTTACCGAAGGTACAGAAAGTGCTGAAGCCGATTTGGATGGTGAGCAAACGGGGTATTACCTACAGGGCGTTTATCAGTTTATGCCAGCTTGGCGGGTTGGGCTTCGATATGACCATTTAGAGGCTGACAACGATGTTACTGGTTTCACAGGTAGTATTGATGAGGACGAATTTCTTGAAGAGTCTGGCTTAGGCGCAGAAGATGACGATCCAGATAGAACCAGCATTATGTTGGACTACTCGCCCAGTCACTTTAGCCGCATCCGATTGCAGTACAGCCAGTTTGACAACGGCCATGACGATACGAATGACATGGTTACTCTTCAATACATAATGAGCCTGGGCTCTCATGGTGCGCATACTTTCTAATAGGATAGAAAATGAAACTATTATTAACCGCTATCACTGGCGCCTTGTTACTGTGCGCCTCACCCGCTTTTGCCAAGGTGAATGTGTTTGCTTGTGAGCCGGAATGGAAAGCGTTGGTTGAGGCAATTGGTGACAGCCATGTAAAAGCTTATTCAGCGACAACTGCTTTTCAAGACCCTCATTATATTGAGGCTCGCCCTTCTTTAATTGCCAAAACGCGCCGAGCAGATTTAGTCGTCTGCACTGGCGCCGAGCTTGAAGTCGGTTGGTTGCCGTTGTTGTTGCGGCAATCGGGTAATGCGGCCATACAAGAAGGTGAACCCGGTTTTTTCCTGGCAGCTTCGCAAGTTGAGCGTATCGAAGTACCCACCGAGCTTGATCGTAGTCAGGGCGATGTGCATGCCGCGGGCAACCCCCATGTGCATTGGGATCCTTATCGCCTGCTGACCATTGCCAAAGCACTTTCTGAGCGGCTTGCGACAATTGATGGAGATCATGCAGCATACTACCAAGAACGCTACCGTGACTTTGCGGAAAAATGGAATCAACACATTATGTCGTGGGAAGCATTTGCCGCACCGCTAAAAGGAAAAAAAGCCGTGGTACACCACAAGAATTGGAGTTATCTGCTGGATTGGTTGGATATCGAGATGGTTGGTGATCTAGAGCCGAAGCCTGGATTGCCGCCAACCAGTGGACATCTATCGAGCTTACTCCAACAGGTGCGGAATACCGGCGCGGACTTCATTTTGATTACCAACTATCAAGATGATAAGGGCGCACAATGGCTTAGCGAAAAGTCGAGCATTCCCGTCGTTAGCTTGCCCTATACCGTCGGTGGTAGCGAAGACGCAAACGATTTGGTATCGCTCTACAGCAATGTGTTGAAGCAATTGTCCAAAGGCGATCAGGAATGAAAGAGCTGATGCTGCAAGCTGAAATTCTCTGGCCAGCGATGGCTGCAGGATTTTTGGTTATCGCAACCCATGTACCATTGGGCCGTGAGGTACTGCAGCGAGGCATTATCTTTTTAGACCTGGCGATAGCGCAAACCGCGGCGTTCGGTGTCGTACTGGCAAATACGCTCTGGATCGGCGAGCATGATGACCACCAACATCTTTCGACTACCGGCATAGCTATTACGGCAGCCACTGCTGGATCGCTGATACTCTACGCCATGCGCAGACTGGAAGTAAGGTTGCAGGAATCCATGATCGGCATCCTGTTCGTACTGATGGCCACTGGAATCATTTTACTGTTGTCGTCAGATCCCCACGGTGGTGAAAAGCTCAAAGAGATTCTCGTGGGTCAAATTCTCTGGTTGCAGATAAACGATCTGCTACAGCTCTTTGTTGTGTACTTGTTGACGTTAGCTATTTGGTTTTTAGGTCATGATAAACTGGGCGAATGGCTTTTTTATCCGTTGTTCGCTATTACGATTACGCTGTCCACACAGGTAGTTGGAGTGTATTTGGTGTTTGCCAGCCTCATTATTCCTAGCGTAGCAACTTTGCGGCAGAAAAATTCCTTACCCAAGGCTTACGGAATCGGCATCAGTGGTTATCTTGTTGGGTTAATCCTATCAGCCTTGCTTGATCTTCCCGCCGGGGCATCCATCGTTTGGAGTTTGGTAATGGTAGCAGGTTTGTATTTTGTGCTGACCGGTGGTGTAAAGGCTAGGCAACTGGAGCAAAATCCATGTCATGAGGGAGAAGCAGAACGCAGCGAGGTGTCGCAAAACTCACATCAGATAGCCATATCATTAAGTTTAGGTAAACGTCATGACCCACATTGACAAGGTTATTCAATATGCGGAGCAATGCTGCAAAGCTCGTGGCTCCCGCTTAACGATGAAAAGAAAGCGAGTGCTGGCTGGGCTTATACAATCTAACAAAGCCCTTTCCGTATATGAATTAATTGATTTTTGCAAAGAACACTATGGCGAAAGTATCCCCGCCATGTCAGTTTATCGTATCTTAGAATTTCTGGAGGATGAGCATTTGGTACATAAGCTCAATCTGGCAAACAAGTATGTCGCTTGCGCGCATATCAGTAGTGATCATGCTCACGGTTTCCCGCAATTTTTGATTTGTAGAAAATGCGGCAAAGTTAAAGAAATCAACGTTGAGCCATCCGCCATTGCCGACCTACAGACAACTGTACAAGCAGCTGGGTTCAAGCTAGTAAGCCCTAAGTTAGAAATGAACTGTCTGTGCGATGACTGTGTTGCACATGCAGCTTAACGAAACAGGACTAAGTATTCAATGAAGACAACACAAGCAATAACGGACAAATTGGCCATAGGCCTATCACTGATGTGTGCCATCCATTGCCTGGCTCTACCACTTCTGCTGGCATTCCTGCCCAGTATGGTGGCACTACAACTGGATAACGAGGCCTTTCACCTCTGGATGGTTATCGCCGTCCTCCCCACCAGTATTTATGCCTTAACCTTGGGGTGTAAACAACACAAGCGCTATCAGCTACTCATTTTGGGCGCAATCGGATTAACGCTGCTTGTTATGGCGTTAATGTTAGGAGAAGAACGTATCGGTGAGGTTGGTGAAAAAGTACTTACAGTCCTAGGGGCCGGATTCGTTGCGATTGGTCATGGGTTAAATTATCGCCTTTGTCGAGAAAAAAAACATAAAAACTGTGTCTGCCCCAACGATAGCAACAAGAAAAGCATTCATTCGACATAGTCGCTATATATCCCTAACCAAATATGGGCTTTGAACCCAGATGACTTTTCAGCGTTTGACCCCCAACATAATTCAATCATCAAATCCCAATATCTTCAGTATTTCTCTCGCCTAATAACCATTGTTCGCGAAAACTTGGGGTTGGTGTTGGTTGAAATGATAGCCCGAGACAAAGCGATTTCCTGTAACGACCATACGATTAGCATTAGACGTCTGTAAACCATACCGGCCTGAATTCATCTCATCAACGCCCGTGATAACTGGCCCAAGAGCATTTACCGGCACGTTAACCGTAATGCCATCATTGCCGTTATTTAGAATCTGTACTCCGCTAATTGCAATGGGAGCCGACCCTAAGGATGAATAAATGTGAATGCCACTGCCGGAAGCATTGTAAACTGTCCCACCGGTAATGCCCATGCCTCCCAAATCATTGATATCAATTAGCATCCCATCAGGCTTTAGTGTGCCTTCCGATTGTTGCATCCGCCCGGCACTTGCAATCCAGCAGCCAGTAAAATACAACCTATCCGCTCTACCTTCGCCCGTGATGTGCACAGATGCTTCATTTACAGTTGCATCAAAAATCACGTTAGAAAAGAAATGGTTCTGCGGCCAATGATTTGCCATAGAACTGCCTTTGATAACCAAGTTTGACTTAAGGGCTCCTCCCACTTCAGAGTCCGACATAAAAACAGCGTCGGTATCCTCAATCCAAACGCCATAGTTGAGTTTAGGAGTGCTGCCGGCAGCACTAGTAGGAATTGAATAGATGCTGGTATCGTTGATGTGGAGGTCAGACCCATTGTTACCACTTCCTGGTTGGCCAATTTTAATAGCTGTGCTGTTTGATAGATTACCGACGAAGCTAACCATGTTTACACGCTCTATCCAAACTTTCTCATATTTATTTATCCAAAAACCGTTAACTTGATTGATAATCTCTAGATCTATAATTCGCCCTTTTGACATACTGCCTAAATCATTTCCAAAAGTTGTACCATAACCTCTCAACACCTAACCATCTTCTCGATTCACACTTGAAGTAACAGTGAAATCACGATATGTATGCGCAGTAATATTGGAATCCTTAGACCAGTAGAAAAGATCATTGCGAACATCCGTGATATCCAAAATCGTCGCACTAATACCCGATCCGCGAATTACCAACCCATTTATCATGCTGACATCATGATTTCCTTTTGTGTTGTATATACCAGGTGGAAAGTACAAAACTCCCCCTACTCCACTCCCTCTGATTTGATCAAGAGCATCGTCAATTACAGCCGTGTAATCAGCTGGCGGTGGACTAGTTGACTCGTAAAGTTCTTGCACGTTGAAATACTTGGCATCTTGAGCAATAACGGCCGTAGCCTTCAGTAAAACAAAGAATATAGCTATATATTTTATTCTTAAGAAAATAGGATTAAGCATTTTTTTCTGCATCGGCTGCGCCCATAGTGAGATTTACATGAAGAAAGCGCTAAGTATACCTAGGAAGTATCTCTATTTGAATATAACCAAAGATATAGATACAAAGCTTATATTACTTGTAGTGAGGAAAGCTGAATCGTTACCAGCTGTCTTGGTATAATGACCACTGTTTCGAATGCCAATTACCAATCATGCACAAAACACCCACAAATCATTGGAGCGGCACTGTACTAATATGTTTTTTTAGAAACTTTTCAATCGCTTCAAACTTAATAAGTTCATGAGACTCATTAGTTCGCCAATGTTCACCATCTAGCAACTCAATATATTCAACTGCTTTGTTTAACTTTTTTAATTTCTTATACATCGACCTGGAGTGAGACACGGGAACAACAGTGTCCTTCTCCGCGCTAATCAAAAGCAAGGGGGCTCGAATGTTCTCCGCCATATGGCACGGTGAGGTTTTTTCAAGATCATTATAATCATTCAACATCACTTGATTTATATTCGCGAATAACAAACGATGGATGCTGCTTTTATATTTCTTTTGATCTAAAACACCGTTAATGCTAATACCACACTGAAATAGGCGAGGTGTTTTTACTAGCCCCATAGCTGCCGCATATCCGCCAAAGCTGCTACCAACAATGCAAATCCGTTTCGGATCGGCGATACCTTTTGAGATAAGATAGTTAACACCATCAGTAATATCGTCCTGGATAGCGAGCCCCCACTGTTTATAACCCGCCGCCTCATGCGCAAGGCCATAGTTAGTCGAACCCCTGAATTGCGGTTGAAATACAGCGTAGCCTCGACTAGCAAGAAATTGTACGTAGTTGTCAAAGCCCCACTTGTCATGTGATGATGGACCGCCATGGGGCATCACTACTAATGGCAGATTTTTCTTTTGTTCAGTAAGAGGTCGTGTCAGAAACGCGGGGATAGTTAAACCGTCTCTAGCGCTATACGAAAGTTTTTCCATTGGAGCAAGTTTAACTTTTTCCAGTTCGGGGTACTCGCTGGCTAGGTGTACCAATGATTTACGCGGCAAATCAAAGATATAATACTCTGGTGGTACGGTATCGGAAAAGGTTAGGTAAATAAAAATATTCTTTGATTTATCATATGACACAAGCTCAACTTCACGCTTATCCAATGCACGTTGGACAATTTTAAGAATCGCTTTTTCCCTATCGTCAATATATGGGCCAATAATCTTACGTTGCGCAAGGTCATACTGTAGTAGATCAACGTCATGTTTATCGGTTTCTTTCGCTAGTTGTTCATTCGATATTAACAAAATATTAGCATCGGTTTCATGGAAACGTACCGGAACCAAGCGTTGGCGAGCAAAATAATGCGTGTTCTGCAGTTCCTCCCATTTGGCCTCTGCATTTTCACGATAATATATCGTGACTTCGTTATGGTCCGACTTAGTGTCATGTTTAACGCCGACACGTAAGACCCCGTTATTATCTGCAATCCAGCGATAGACACCCAATTTATTTTTTTCAATTCTGTGTTTAGTTCCTGAATATACATTAACTTTATGCACCATCGGTGCAGCCCATCGGTAAGGGTTATCATCCAGTGCGGCGAGAACATGCTTAGGGTCATTATCTAAGAAACTGATAATGTGCACGTGCTGACGATAGAGACCTTGTTTATTTTGCTCCATCTTCAATCCTAAACTGTTCTTATTAGTTCGATCACTGCTAACCAACCGCGTTAAATTTATGAGTTCACCAGCATGAAACCTAGCACCGCGTAAAGAAAATAGTAATCTATCGCTATTTACCCATTCATACCAATTGACATGAAGGCCGCCTGCACTAAACGGCACTATCTCTTCTTTGGTATTGTCTCCCGACGTAATGATTTTTTGAATAACAACCAAAGATTTGCCCTTCACCGGTATGGTCGCGGCAACCCGCTTGCCATCGGGCGAAATTTTTGGTTTAGAAAATCGAGGTAATTTTGCGAAGTATTCTAACGGCGGGGGACTGGCCAACGTTGAAGGATGAGTTAATCGGGGAACTTGTGCAAACACGGTCAAAGGAATCACAAACAACAAAAAGTAAAGTGATAATTTCTTCATATTTCGCTTCTGGTGCTTCCTTTTACTACTCTTTGCACTCTTTACTACTCTTCTACTGCCCAAATAAACAATACCCACCGTCAGTATTGCGTCATGGGCGGATGAGAGTCAATTTTATTATGTTATGTCTGTCTTTCTCGAATAAGTGGACTACGGTCACTGTCGCCACTATTATAACGCCACTACTATAAGCATATAAGCAAAAATATAAAGAAAGTCGCCCCTAAATCAGCGCCACTGCCATGGTAGCCAAGGTTTCTGCCATCTTACCGACAGTCTCTGCCTGCGCACTCGAGGCATTGCCCTGTTGCGATCGCTTCATTACACCCTGCGCAATGGCGGCTAGACGAAAAAAACAAAACGCGAGGTAAAAATTCCAGTTATCGATATCCTCAACCTCCATGATTTGACAGTAGTGCTGTAATAATTGCTTCTCTTCTGGAATACCGAGTGGTGCTCTATCAATATCCATCAGCCCAGGCATAAGTCCTTCGCTAGGCAAGCGCAGACACATACAGAAGTAGGCAATATCTGCAAACGGGTGGCCTAAAGTCGATAATTCCCAGTCCAGCACAGCCTTCACTTGATGGGTGCCAGGACAAAAAATTATATTATCTAAACGATAGTCACCATGAATGAGGCTAATACGTTGATCATCGGCAGGCGTATGTTGGGGTAGCCACTCTATTAACTTGTCCATCGCGGGAATAACACGAGTTTCCGACTGTCGATACTGTTTGCTCCAACGGTCAACCTGGCGCGCAAAATAGTTGCCAGACTTCCCATAGTCCGTCAAGCCCACCTCTGTCAGATTGACTCTATGAATCCGCGCTAAAGTGTTTACTAGCTCATGGTATATAGTCCCACGCACCTCATTAGCTAAGTCAGGTAAACTGGCTTGCCAATAGATGGCACCCTCAACAAAACTCATTACATAAAAGGCACTGCCAATCACATTATCATCTTCACAGAGATGCAGCGCATCAGCCACAGGCACGTCAGTGGAGCGCAGTGCGTCAATAACGCGAAACTCCCGATCAACAGCATGCGCTGACGCCAGCAACTTACCCGGTGGCTTGCGCCGCAATACATAGTCGCCGCTGGCGGCCTTCAGTTTGTAGGTAGGATTAGATTGTCCATCCGGAAACTTATCGGCTGTTAGCGGCCCTTGAAAGCCGGCAATATGTTTTTCTAAATAGGTCGCCAGTTTGCTTTCATCGAGTTGGTTACTATTGTCTGACATTTTATAAGCCCTATACTTAGTTATAATTCTATTTTAAAGTGACGGCTCTAGCTTCTAGGAGCATGATTTTAAAGGTAAATATAGTTTTAAAGGTAAAAAATGGTTTTAAACTAGTGGCTAGCCAGACTGCAATTTTCTCTTTATAAGCTGCTTACCCAATGCCATCATGTGAACCTGGTCCGGACCGTCGGCAATCCTGATCTGCCTGGCATAAGTATAAGCCTCCGCTAAAAAGTAATCTTCCGATAGACCGCCGGCACCAAATATTTGAATCACTTTATCGATCACACTTGCCGCCATTCTGGGGACAACTACTTTAATTGCTGCGATAATA
>JANQMK010000145.1 GCA_028280085.1 Pseudomonadales bacterium | reverse complement strand
ACAGGTCCAAAGCATTTGGTTGTTAAGCTGACTCGAGCTAAATTGGAATCATTGGTTGAAGAGTTAGTAACGCGTTCGCTTGAGCCGGTAAAAATTGCCTTGAAAGATGCTGATATGAGCGCTGGCGATATTGATGATGTGATTTTGGTTGGTGGTCAGACACGCATGCCGTTGGTGCAAGAAAAAGTTAAAGAATTTTTTGGCAAAGAACCGCGCAAGGATGTTAACCCTGACGAAGCTGTTGCGATGGGGGCGTCGATACAAGGTGCGGTATTGTCTGGTGATGTGAAGGATGTCTTGTTGCTTGATGTAACGCCGTTGACGTTGGGTATTGAAACAATGGGTGGTGTGATGACGCCTTTGATAGAAAAGAATACCACTATTCCTACTAAAAAATCGCAAACTTTTTCTACGGCTGAGGACAACCAGACAGCGGTAACCATTCATGTTTGTCAGGGTGAGCGTAAGCAGGCTGCACAGAATAAATCGTTGGGTCGCTTTGATTTGGCAGATATACCGCCTGCGCCACGTGGTATGCCGCAAATTGAAGTAAGCTTTGACTTGGATGCCAATGGTATTTTGAATGTGTCGGCTAAAGACAAAGCGACAGGTAAAGAGCAATCTATAGTGATTAAAGCGTCCAGCGGCTTGTCAGATGATGAGATTGACAAAATGGTTAAAGACGCTGAAGCAAATGCAGAAGAAGATCGTAAGTTTGAGGAGCTGGTTGTAGCGCGTAATCAGGCAGAGGGCTTAATCCATGCGACGAAGAAAACGCTAGAAGAAACTGGTGATAAAGCTGAGCCAGCTGAAAAAGAATCTATTGAAGCGGCGATTAAAGAACTTGAGGAGGCCGTTAAAGGCGGCGAGAAAGAGGCTATTGATGCGGCAAGTGCTAAGTTGACGGAAGTCTCATCCAATTTGGCGCAGAAGCTCTATGCTGAACAGCAAGCCGCTGGTGCTGAAGCTGGGTCAGCTCAGTCAGATGACGCCGGTCAAAATACTAAAGATGATGCCGCTGGTGATGCGGTTGACGCTGAGTTTGAAGAAGTCAAAGACGATAAGCGATAAACTTATATGTTTAAGCCTTTTGCTGTGAAAGGCTGGCTGAAAAAAATTGAGCAATAAAAAGTTAAACAATTATGGCGTAAGAGCGATCTTGCGCCGTTATTGTATCTAGGCACAATGTTTTTATTTGTATGTCTAGTAATGATTTGAAGAAATATGAGTTTGAAAACGGATAGTATCCTATGTCAAAGCGAGATTACTACGAAGTACTGGGTATCGAAAAGGGCAGCTCTGAGCAAGATATCAAAAAGGCATATCGTCGGGTGGCGATGAAGCATCATCCTGATAGAAACCCAGGCGACAAAACTGCAGAGGAAAAATTTAAAGAGGCTAGTGAAGCCTATGAAGTGCTATCTGATAATGAAAAGCGTGCTGCCTATGATCGATATGGGCATGCTGGTGTTGATCCCAATATGGGTGCAGGTGGTGGTTTTAGTGGTGGTGCCAACTTTAGTGATATATTTGGCGATGTCTTTGGCGATATTTTTGGTTCTGCGCGTGGTGGTGGTCGCGGCGGTCCGCGACGAGGTTCTGATTTAAGATACACGCTGGAGCTCGATTTAGAAGAAGCTGTTAAAGGTACCACGGTTAAAATAAAGGTTCCTACATTAACCACATGTAAAACGTGTTCCGGTACAGGTGCCAAAAAAGGCAGTAAACCGACGACTTGTACAACGTGTGGTGGTGTGGGGCAAGTTCGCATGCAGCAGGGCTTTTTCTCGGTGCAGCAAACTTGTCCTAACTGTCGTGGTAAAGGCACTATTATCAGTGATCCTTGTCCGGATTGTCATGGCCAGGGTAGGATTGAAGAGCAAAAGACGCTGTCAGTTAAAGTGCCCGCAGGTGTCGATACGGGTGATCGTATTCGCTTGGCTGGTGAGGGCGAAGCAGGTCCTGATGGTGGTGCTGCCGGTGATCTCTATGTTCAAGTTTCGGTTCGAGAGCATAAAATTTTTGAGCGAGATGGTAAACACCTCTATTGCGAAGTGCCAATTAGTTTCGTCGATGCTGCACTAGGTGGCGAGTTAGAAGTGCCTACGCTAGATGGGCGAGTAATGTTAAAAGTTCCGGCTGAAACGCAAACGGGTAAGCTTTTTCGTCTAAGAGGTAAGGGCGTTGTGCCGGTGCGAGGTGGTTCAGCGGGAGATCTATTATGTCGAGTTGTTCTCGAAACCCCGGTGAACCTTAGTAAAAAGCAAAAAGATTTGTTGGCAGAATTTCAGTCGTCAATGGACGGCGCCAAGCATTCGCCTAAGAAGAGTTCATGGTTTGAAGGAGTAAAGAGCTTTTTTGATGAGCGTTTGTAGTCGTCGAGTTGGTGCCCTATTAGCTTGCTAACTTACCCTAAAATATAGGATATGCAGGAGAGCGTTTAACATGCTAAGAATTGCAGTTACAGGTGCTGCTGGACGTATGGGTAAAACATTAATTGAAGCTATTAACGTCGCGGATGATGTTGAGTTGTCTGCTGCGATAGAGCACCCTGAAAGCACGCTAATTGGTGCGGATTCTGGTGAATTAGCAGCAGTAGGTAAAAACGGTATCATTGTGGTTGGCAATATAAAGGATATTGTAGAGCAGTTTGATGTGCTAATTGATTTTAGTCGACCGCAGGCGACTTTAGATAATATTGCCATTTGTGTGCAGCATAATAAAAAAGTTGTCGTTGGTACCACGGGTTTTAGTGATGCACAAAAAGCAACGATTTGTGCGGCTGCTGAAAAGATCGGTATTGTGTTTGCACCAAATATGAGCGTGGGTGTTAATTTGTGTTTTAAGTTGCTTGATATTGCCGCCAAAGTGTTGGGTGATGAAGTAGATGTAGAAGTATATGAAGCGCATCATCGTCACAAGGTTGATGCACCCTCGGGGACAGCGTTGCGTATGGGTGAAATTGTTGCAGAGGCGCTTGGGCGTGACCTTAAAGGTTGCGCTGTGTATGGTAGAGAGGGGCAAACAGGGGAAAGGGCGAGAGAAACTATAGGGTTCGCTACCGTCAGAGCTGGCGATATTGTGGGCGATCATAAGGTTATGTTTGCGGGAGAGGGGGATGTGGTTGAAATTACCCACAAGTCTAATAGTCGTATGACTTATGCTCGCGGCGCTGTTCGAGCTTCTAAATTTCTAGCGAAACATGTTAATGGATTGTTTGATATGCAAGATGTGTTGGAGCTAAGGTAATCTAAGTGGTCATCTTCGTCTAAATATTAAGCGCAAATACTGTTGTTACAAATTCGCTCAGGTGATCTTGAGCAATCTCAAGTTGAGACTGCCATCTAGCCAAATTAATCATAGACAGCTTAAAACGAGTTACGTAAAATTTCGCGCCAGGGCTAACGGTTTTAAAACAATTGGCAAGTGTGTATTTTCCAATGTAAATGGTAAGAGGCGCATATAGATAGAGAGGCGCAATGTACAGGCGCAAGAGCCCCGACTTCACTGGCTAGTAGGTACCATTCTAGTAGAAAACTTTGATAAGCGAGATTGAGCTTTATTGCTTTATCTCGCTTTTTTGCACGCCTGGAAAATACTCTAGTAATATGGCGTCGCTGGTTAAGATAAGTGATGTAGCGTTTGATGTTATATTTTTTCGCCGGATTACAGCGCTTTTCTGGCGACGAGTTTTCCAGCGATTTAGTGGGGCGACTCTACCTATGTATGCTTGAGATTGCGGAGGTTACATTGACAAAAAAAGCCATCCTTGCACTTGAAGACGGCAATATTTTCCGAGGGATAGCTATTGGCGCAGAAGGTACCACGGTTGGTGAAGTGGTTTTTAATACGGCGATGACTGGCTATCAAGAAATTCTCACTGATCCATCTTATGCCAAACAAATAGTTACATTAACTTATCCACATATTGGTAATACTGGCACCAACAGCGAGGATGAGGAATCTTCAGCTGTTTGGGCGGCTGGGCTGGTTATTCGTGATTTACCTCCTTTAGCGAGCAGTTTTCGTAATGAGCTGATGTTATCGGCCTACTTAGAAAGCAAAAATGTTGTTGGCATTGCCGAGATTGATACTCGCCGATTAACTCGCATCTTGCGAGACAAAGGTGCTCAAAGCGGTTGTATTATGTCGGGCCCGGCTTTAGATGAGGCTCAGGCTATTGCATTAGCTCGGGCTTTCCCTGGCCTTAAAGGTATGGACTTGGCTCAAACGGTATCGACCAAACACCTTTACCAATGGAACGAGGGTAGTTGGACGTTGGGCGAAGGCTATCGTCAGCTTGATGGCGAAAACTCGTATCATGTTGTCGCTTATGACTTTGGTGTAAAACGCAACATACTGAGGATGTTAGTTGATCGGGGGTGTCGGGTAACCGTTGTGCCTGCGAAGACATCGGCAGCAGAGGTCATGGATTTAGCCCCTGAAGGCATCTTTTTGTCAAATGGCCCGGGGGATCCTGAACCTTGCGATTATGCGATCCGAGCAATTAGTAGTTTGCTTGAAACAGGAAAACCTATATTTGGTATTTGTTTAGGTCACCAACTATTGTCGTTAGCGAGTGGTGCCAAAACCATTAAAATGAAGTTTGGTCATCATGGTGCTAATCATCCAGTGTTGAGTTTAGCCGATGGAACAGTAGCGATTACTAGTCAAAATCATGGTTTTGCCGTTGATAGTGCGAGTTTACCGGAGCAGATGACAGTTACTCATGTCTCGTTATTTGACGGCAGTTTGCAAGGCGTTGAGCGAAAAGACAGAGCTGCATTTAGTTTTCAAGGGCATCCAGAAGCAAGCCCTGGCCCGCATGATGTTGCACTCTTGTTTGACCGGTTTGTCACTATGATGGGGAATGCTAAGCCTTGTTAGGTACTAAGACAAAGTAAAAAGAAAAAGTAACAAAAGTGGGTAGTTATTTATCGCGGAGACCCTATGCCAAAACGTAAGGATATTCAATCAGTACTCATCATTGGAGCAGGTCCAATTGTTATAGGGCAGGCATGTGAGTTCGATTATTCTGGCGCGCAAGCTTGTAAGGCGCTGAGTGAAGAGGGTTATCGCGTTATTCTAATTAATTCCAATCCAGCTACTATTATGACTGACCCTGTCATGGCTGATTCAACGTATATTGAGCCAGTGACTTGGCAGACAGTCGAAAAAATTATAATTAAAGAAAAGCCCGACGCTATTCTTCCTACAATGGGAGGACAAACTGCGCTGAACTGTGCTTTAGATTTAGTGCGCGAAGGAGTGCTCGATAAATACAATGTTGAGTTGATTGGTGCAAGTCAAGCAGCAATTGATAAAGCGGAAGATCGCCAGCAGTTTGATAATGCTATGCGATCTATCGGGCTGGAAACGCCGCGCTCGGTACTTGCTCACAGTATGGAAGAGGCATTGCAGGTGCTAGACCAGATTGGCTTTCCCTGTATTATTAGGCCGTCTTTTACCATGGGTGGAACAGGAGGTGGGATCGCCTACAATCGCGAAGAGTTCGTTGATATTTGTGAGCGCGGTTTAGAACTTTCTCCGACCAGCGAGTTATTGATCGATGAATCCTTAATTGGTTGGAAAGAATTTGAAATGGAAGTTGTTCGAGACCGAAATGACAACTGCATTATTGTTTGCTCAATTGAAAATTTTGATGCCATGGGTGTTCACACTGGCGATTCAATTACAGTGGCACCTGCGCAAACGTTAACGGACAAAGAATATCAAATTATGCGTAATGCTTCGATTGCCGTATTGCGCGAAATTGGTGTCGAGACAGGTGGTTCGAATGTCCAGTTTGGTCTAAATCCAGATAACGGCCGTATGGTGGTTATCGAAATGAATCCACGGGTTTCTCGGTCTTCCGCATTGGCTTCAAAAGCGACAGGATTTCCAATTGCTAAGGTGGCAGCTAAGTTAGCGGTAGGTTATACCCTTGACGAATTAGAGAACGATATCACTGGAGGTGCGACACCTGCATCGTTTGAGCCATCCATAGATTATGTGGTGACAAAAATACCGCGCTTTACTTTTGAAAAATTTAATGAAGCTGATGCCAGGCTGACGACCCAGATGAAATCTGTGGGCGAGGTGATGGCAATTGGTCGCACTTTTCAGGAGTCTTTACACAAAGCGTTACGTGGCTTGGAGGTAGGTTCTGCGGGGTTTGAACCTAAACTTAATTTCGAATTTTCAGACAGTCGTTCCAAATTAATTGCTGAGCTGAATACTCCTGGTGCTGATAGAATTTGGTATTTGGCTGATGCGTTTAGAATGGGCATGGATTGGAAGGAGGTTTATGAGCTATCGGGTGTTGATCCTTGGTTTTTAATTAATATAAAAGATATTGTTGATAGCGAAACACACTTATCTACTCTCGCTTTATCGAGCATCGATAAAGATCTAATGCGTCGTTTAAAGCGCAAGGGTTTTTCTGATAAACGTCTGGCAAATTTGCTGGCTGTTAGCGAAAAGGAAATTCGCAAAAAACGTTATGACTTAAATGTGCGGCCTGTTTATAAGCGAGTTGACACATGCGCTGCTGAGTTTGCTTCTACAACTGCCTATCTTTATTCGACTTACGAAGAGGAATGTGAGGCTGATGTGAGCGTGCGTGACAAGATTATGATCTTGGGGGGAGGTCCAAATCGCATTGGACAAGGTATAGAGTTTGATTACTGCTGCGTGCATGCGGCGCTGGCGATGCGCGAAGACGGTTATGAAACAATAATGGTGAATTGTAACCCTGAAACAGTTTCTACTGATTATGATACGTCTGACAAACTCTATTTTGAACCTGTTACCTTGGAGGATGTGTTAGAAATTGTTGCTGTGGAGAAGCCAAAAGGTGTTATTGTGCAATTTGGTGGCCAAACTCCGTTAAAGCTTGCTCGAGATTTAGAAGCGGAAGGTGTTCCAATTATTGGTACAACACCAGAGGCAATTGATAGAGCTGAAGACCGTGAGCGTTTTCAACAAATGATCGAACGCCTTAATTTAATTCAGCCATCTAACGCCACTGTTCGTAGTGCTGATGAAGCTGTTCGTGTGGCTGATACTATTGGTTACCCACTGGTAGTTCGTCCTTCCTATGTGCTTGGTGGTCGTGCGATGGAAGTAGTTTATGATGAATCTGAGCTTAAACGTTATATGAAAGATGCTGTGCAAGTTTCAGATGATTCGCCGGTACTGTTAGATTATTTTTTAAATTCAGCTATTGAAGTTGATATCGATGCGGTTTGTGATGGTGAGCGAGTTGTTATCGGTGCAATTATGCAACATATCGAGCAGGCCGGAGTGCATTCTGGAGATTCGGCTTGCTCATTACCACCATATAGCCTTTCACCTGAGGTGCAGGCTAAAATGAAAAAACAAGTGGAGCATATGGCGCTTGAGTTGGGTGTTAAAGGCCTGATGAATGTGCAGCTGGCTTTTCAGGATAATGAGATATACGTTATCGAAGTTAACCCGAGAGCATCACGTACAGTACCATTTGTTTCCAAATGTATTGGCGTTTCATTGGCTCAGGTTGCCGCTCGCTGTATGGCGGGGAGGACACTAAAGGATATTGGTTTTACTCGTGAAATTGTTCCTAGTTATGTTAGTGTTAAAGAGGCTGTTTTTCCTTTTAATAAGTTTCCTGGTGTTGACCCGATTCTCGGCCCGGAAATGAAGTCGACGGGCGAGGTGATGGGTATAGGAGAAACGTTTGGCGAAGCCTATTCAAAAGCCCAAATGAGTTCGTGGGATGAAATCCCGGCTTCTGGTACTGCATTTCTGAGTGTGAGAGACCCGGATAAGGCGGGAATTGTTAAGGTTGCAGAAAGGCTATCTAAACTGGGTTTTCGCTTAGTCGCTACCCGGGGCACTGCGCAGGTTATTGGCGCGCAAGGTTTGTCGGTAGAGCGTGTTAATAAGGTGATGGAAGGACGGCCTCATGTGGTTGATATGTTAAAAAATAATGAAGTTGACCTCATCATTAACACGACAGAAGGATCGCAAGCAATCGCTGATTCAGCAGCTATTAGGCGGTCTGCATTACAACATAAAGTTTATTACACGACTACTCTTGCTGGCGGCGAAGCAGTTTGCGATGCGCTGGAGTTTGGTAACGAGCTGTCGGTAATACGATTACAAGATTTACATAGGAGAGTTGGCCAATGATGGTACCCATGACGGTAGAAGGTGCGGAAAAGCTGCGTAAAGAATTGGAGCACCTAAAAACTGAAGAGCGGCCAAGAATAATTCAAGCAATTGCTGAAGCGCGTGAACATGGCGACCTAAAAGAGAATGCTGAATATCATGCTGCGCGCGAACAACAGAGTTTCTGTGAAGGACGTATCGGTGAAATAGAGAGTAAGCTTGCCGAAGCTCAAGTTATCGACATTACAAAAATTGCGCAAACAGGAAAAGTTATTTTTGGTACCACTGTAAAAATTATTAATATCGACGATGAGTCAGAACAGACTTATAAGATAGTTGGTGATGATGAAGCTGATGTGAAGCGTTATATGATTTCGGTTAACTCGCCTATAGCTCGAGCATTGGTTGGGAAAGAAATAGGCGATGTCGTGGTAGTTAAAACGCCTAATGGCGAAGTAGAATACGAAATAGATAGCGTGCAGCATATATAATAGTTAAGGCGGGTTACTTATTTTGCCTGTTATTTCCTCGCTCAGGATTTCTTAAGCTATTTTGCTATTTAAGCCCATAAGTTTAGTTAGTAATTTGTTACCAGTTGATAGCCGCGGTCGAGATATCTGTTGAAGCGGTTATTTTGTGTGCGGTATTAGCCTTGAACTAAGTTTGATAACTTGGGGTTCGGTGAAGAGGACTTTCTCAGCAATAGTGCCGTGTTACCTATAATCTGAACAACCTCTGCTGCCGTAGACAGACAGATCTGGTCGATAACATCGCGCTTTAGTTGTCTGTCACCAGTGCTAATTTTGACTTTAATCAGTTCATGGTCATTCAGTGCTCTATCCAGTTCGCCAAAAACTCCGCTAGTTAAGCCTTGGCTCGCAATGGTAACAATTGGTTTGAGCTTATGGCCGATTGCTCGTAGTTGTCGTTTATCTTTAGGGCTTAACATATTTGGCGTTTAATTTTCAGAATTTAATATAGCTGGACGTTGTTATTTGTTGCACGACTGTATATTGTACATAAATAAACGTGGTTGTAGCTAGATAAATTATGACAAGGTCGAAATCCAGCGGAAAATGGCTCAAAGAGCACTTTAATGACCCTTTTGTGAAGCGCACTCAAAAGGATGGTTATCGTTCTAGAGCTAGTTACAAACTACTCGAAATTCAGAGTAAAGATAGTATTATAAGACCGGGCATGACGGTCATTGATCTAGGCGCTGCGCCTGGTGGTTGGGCGCAGGTGGCGGCAAACATCGTTGGTGAATCGGGCTTAGTGATTGCTTCTGATATATTGCCGATGGATGCTATTGAAAATGTCGCCTTTGTGCAGGGTGATTTTACCGAGGAGGCTGTATTTCAGCAGATTCTGGAGAGATTGGAAGGCCGACAAGCCGATCTTGTAATTTCAGATATGGCCCCTAATATGAGTGGTATAAAACAAGTTGATCAGCCTCGCGCGATGTATTTGTCTGAGCTAGCACTTGATATGGCTCGGCGGGCATTAAAACGAAATGGAGACTTGGTTGTCAAAGTGTTCCAAGGAGAAGGCTTTGATGCACTTCGCAAGGATATGCAGCAGTGTTTTAAGAAGGTGCAGACTAGAAAGCCAAAGGCCTCTCGTCCTCGTTCTCGGGAGGTGTATCAACTTGCGCGTGGCTATATTGCTTAATGTTATTATAATCAATTAGTTACGATAATTGGCCAGTTTTATGTCAACAATAGTGCGCTGGTGAGAAGACAGCGACTATAATATTTAAAGACGTTAACGTATCTTCTGTATCTGGGGCCTGATAGACTCATAGCGCAGAAAATGAATATAGTGAGGGTAGTCCCTTGAATGATATGGCAAAAAACCTACTGCTTTGGATAATTATTGCGGCTGTTTTGCTCACAGTCTTTAATAGCTTTAGCGTCCAGACAGGGATGGAACAATTAGAATACTCTTCTTTTATAGAAGAGGTACAAAATGACCAGGTTCGTCGGGTTGTCGTAGATGGTCATACTATTCGTGGTGAGCGGTTCAATGGCGAACACTTTGAAACTATTCGCCCTACGCTGTCTGATAATCGTTTGATGGATGATTTGTTGAATCATCGTGTCATTGTTTCCGGAAGCCGGCCGGAAACGCAAAGTCTATGGGCTCAATTGTTGGTTGCCTGCTTTCCAATTTTTATCATTTTAGCGGTATTTATGTTTTTTATGCGCCAAATGCAAGGCGGTGGTGGCGGCCGTGGTGGGCCAATGAGCTTTGGCAAAAGTAAAGCTCGTCTAATGAGTGAAGATCAGATTAAGACTACTTTTGCTGATGTTGCTGGCGTTGATGAAGCGAAAGAAGAAGTTCAGGAATTGGTTGAGTATCTCCGCGATCCAGGCAAATTTCAGCGCCTGGGCGGCAAAATCCCACGGGGGGTATTGATGTCAGGCTCTCCTGGTACCGGAAAAACGCTATTAGCCAAAGCGATTGCCGGAGAGGCCAAAGTTCCTTTCTTCTCTATCTCGGGCTCTGACTTTGTAGAGATGTTTGTCGGCGTCGGTGCTTCCCGAGTGCGAGATATGTTTGATCAAGCTAAGAAACAATCTCCTTGTATTATATTCATTGATGAAATTGATGCAGTGGGTCGGCATAGAGGCGGTGGTCATGGTGGTGGTCATGATGAGCGCGAACAAACACTAAACCAGCTGTTGGTCGAAATGGATGGCTTTGAAGGCAATGAGGGCGTCATCGTGATTGCGGCCACCAACCGCCCGGATGTCTTAGATACGGCGCTGCTACGACCAGGTCGCTTCGACCGCCAGGTCTATGTTCCCTTGCCTGATATTCGTGGCCGCGAGCAAATTCTCAAAGTGCATATGCGTAAAGTACCCTTGGGCGATGATGTTGAACCGATGATTATTTCTCGGGGGACACCGGGTTTTTCTGGAGCTGATTTAGCAAATTTGGTCAACGAAGCTGCGTTGTTTGCAGCAAGAGCTAACCGTCGTCTAGTTACCATGGAAGAGTTCGAAAAAGCACGCGATAAAATTATGATGGGCGCTGAACGTAAGTCCATGGTGATGTCGGAAAAGGAAAAAATTAATACAGCATACCATGAGTCTGGACATGCTATTGTTGGCAAACTTGTGCCTGA
>JANQMK010000135.1 GCA_028280085.1 Pseudomonadales bacterium | reverse complement strand
TTGCCCTACCATAAGTGACGTTTTGTGCATTCGCTTTGGCAAAGCGTGAACCGCCAAAATAACCAATGTTTCTCAAGGGTAAACCGTTAATGGAAGCTGGGTTGCCATATCCTTCCATGTCCTCAACAGTATAGTTAACTGTGGTTAAATCATCTTCTCCCCAAATTAAACCAAATGAGTCAGAAAGAGATGTCGTATGTTGTGCGAATCCATGATCATTAACATACCAAATTCGCCCACCATCTTCGCGGACCCATTCTTCAAGTACAGAAGCTTCATTTGATTCAATATCTTCTCGGGCATTAACGATAACCAGTACTTTTATTCTTGCTAGTGCGTCACGGTATTGTTGCTCTGACATTGAATCATAAGTGGTAGTGAAGTCAGTGACGTTGTAGCCGTCAGCTTCTAACAACTTTTCAAATCCTACCATCCAGTATTCTAACGTATTGCGATTGTTATGAGTCGTGTCGATAGCAATAATCTCGCCATTACCTCGTGGTATCAGATTGAGGTTATCCGGAGACCAATTTACACTTGACATATTATAGGGAAATCCCGCTAGGTTGACTTGAAGAACGCCATTAGATTCTACAGAAACGTTACAGTCTTCATGCAGAATTCCTTTGTTTGGGTCGACACAGGCCGGATGCCAATCGTCAGTATTTTGGGCAAAGCTACGAATTGGGTATTGAAATGCGTTAGCCACCTGCGAAAACAATACCAAAACACCGATGGTAGCACTTGCCAGCAGCTTTGCGCGTGCTTGAATATTCATGTATTTCTCCTACTAAGAATGGTTTAGACATATATTTTTTATTCAATCAAAATGGCATTACTTGGGTAAAGGATTTAACGCAGAACATTCAGTTAGGTTTCAGTAACGTTTCGTTTCTGTATTTTCTCAGCATTACCTTGTTTCTTTACTAACGTTCATTTCGATTAATGATGAGTTGGCATGAGGCTAAGTTTTTATTATCCTGGTATAGACATAATCTCCAACTTCATATATACACCTATACGCCGTCATGCGTTAATATTTTCGGACATTAATTTTCTTTTATATTTATCTCTTACTCAAGCACTTAATTACTCAAGTAGTATAAAACTATTACTTTTGGATGATTTTATAGTTTTATAGTAACAAAATATGTATAAAAATCACACGATTCAGCCCGTATTGCCTCGCTCACTACACCCACCTAAACGCGCACAAGATCACATTCTCAATGTGAGATCTAACTACTAGTGACAATAAAAAGAATATGATTGACTTTTTCCGTCACTTAACTCCCTTTTTTTACCATTTTCAGATATTCCCTAATCGCCAAAAGCCTTCTTCGTTTAGAACCAACAAGCGCAAAAGCTTTTCAATACGAGTGTGCTAACTGCTAGAAAGAGACTAAAGTCTCAAATTAGCTGTAAATTTTTCAACATTAAGTCCACCGGCACGGTAATTTCATATCAACCGTAGCTAAGAAAAGTCGCTAAACACTCTTTTAGATACACCTCTATAGTCAATAGGGAAATCTCATGCGTTCAGTAAACGTAGCTCCATTAATATTAACGATTTTGATGTTATGTTTATCGCCTTTTGCTTTTGCATTAAACCTTAGTGGAAAGATATATGGCGGCCCGTCGCCGCTAGAAGGGGCGACAGTAACATTACTCAACTCAAACCAGGAGGAAGTCGGAACACAGGTTAGCGATATAAACGGAGATTATCTGTTCCAATCACTTGTCGCAGGTGATTACTACATTCTCGTTACTCCTCCTGCGGAAAGCCCATTTGCGCCAAATCATCCCGAAAAAACCACGTTAACGGACTCGGACCTTATCCATAATGTGGTATTGGTTCAGTCAGCCCTAAAACTATCGGGACACTTACGAGATCTCGCCGGTAATCCGATTGGAAAAGCCAAGCTATACGTTTTTGAACAGCAATCGAATGATGTGCCACTCTCTGTCATTACCGTTGATGACGCTGGCTATTATGAAATAGCACTAGCAGCCGGAACCTATAAATTTAAAGCTGAAATCCGAGGTTATACGTCAAGCCAATACCAGGGAGCACCCCACTATGCTCACTTTAACTACCTAGCTTCCAATACGGTTCTCGACCAAGACGAAACACTCGATATCACCGTACCCCTTGTCATTCTAACGGGCCAGACTATTGATCCTGATGGTAACCCAGTATCTGGCGTGGAAATCGAAACTAATCTATACACAACGGACAACTCGGTCACACCCCCTCTATTTATCTACCTATTACATAGAAATAAATCAGTTGTTTCCGATGCAAATGGCCGCTATACAATGGCGTTGTTTCCCGACGATGATTACCTCCTAACATTGACACCGCCAGAGTCTAGAACAGATCTAGGAATTACCACTATTCATCAGTTTGCCGTCGCCCCTGAACCAAGCGAAACCAACCTTGTCGTAAAAAACAAGAATGTTCTTAGCGGTTACGTGCGAGATGCCAGTGGCCGGCCAATTGATAACGCTCAAATCCAAATCTATGATCAAGCCAGCCAAAAAATTATCATCTATAACCTATTTAGTGACTCTGAAGGATATTATGAGGTAAATATAGGTCCAGGCACCTACCGATTTTTGGTCCGGCTAGATGGAAATCAGGGAGGAGAATATCCCAAACCTTATCATGCAATAGAATACTATCTGGCCCCTGATACTGAGATCAATAGTGACCTAACGTTAGATTTAAACACCTCTCTTGTTTTAGTCTCAGGGCGCACCCTTGACAGCGAAGGTAACCCTCTCGCCGATGTAGAGATAACAACGAAACGTAGTTACATCAGTCAATTTAACGGGTCTGTTTCAACAAAGTCGTACATCTATCACGGCTATAACTATACGCGGTCAGATGCCAACGGCAACTATCAGATGGCCTTATTTCCAGATGATGATTATACCTTGGGATTGATACCTCCTGACTCCCGCGACGATCTAGGTGTCACTGTAATCTCAGAATTTCCTATCGCAGTTGAGACCAGCGATGTAGATTTAGTTGTCCAAGATGGGTACCGAGTCAATGGCTATGTTAGAGACCTTGCTGGAAATCCTATCCATGGCGCAAAAATTTCTGTATTTGATCAGGATAGCGGGACCGATCTATTTTTCTTTCTGAACTCGGATATCAACGGTTACTATGAAATGATGCTAGCACCTGGAGCATTTAAATTTGGTTTACAGCTAAGTTCATACAATTCAAACTACCAGGGCGCGCCATACCATTCAGTTTTCAAGTTTGCCGCAGAGAATACGGAAATTACTGGTGACCTTAATCAAGATCTAGAAAACCCACTGGTTAGAGTTTCAGGCCGCACAGTAGACGGTAATGGTGTACCCGTTCCATCGGTAAAGATTTCAACTAAGATGAATTATTACAATAATCAGCTTACACCAGCCCAGCATCTGTTTGTCAGCCATGAACACAAACCAGTTGCTTCTGATGCCAATGGACGATATATAATGGCGCTTTACCCCTACGATAACTATACCCTAACAATTGAACCGCCAGCGGGAAGTGGCTTCGCAGCAACGCCAATCAATGGTTTTTCAATCAGCGAAGATATCACCCAAACCATTGTTCTGGCGCTCCCGGATACGACCTTGCCAGTTATCATCGGAACACCAATCATTACCCATATTACAAAAACATCAGCAGTGGTAGAATGGCAAACAAATGAGCCTGCTTCTAGTAATGTGATTGGTGACGTTTCTGGCAGCCGCGCCGGGTATTTTACCGCCCATGCTGTCACTCTTACCAATCTTACGCCGTCTACAACCTACACTGTATCTGCCGTTTCAACAGATAAAGCTAATAATGGACCCGTTACCAGCGAACCGGTTAGCTTCACAACACTATCGGATGATGATGTGACAAAACCATTTATTATTGCAGGCCCCATCGTTGAAGGCATTACCGATGTATCCGCTGTAGTTGTATGGAAAACAAATGAAGTGGCTTCGGGGACAGTAGATTATGGTATCGAGCAGCTCTCAAACTCCATATCACAGGTTGAACCTAGCGCACAGCATACTATTACACTTACCGGGCTGACACCGGATACCGTCTATGATTTCCGAGTATCTTCAACAGACCTCGCTGGTAATGGTCCAGTAACCAGTGCTATCTTGCAATTTAAAACCAAACCTATTCCAGACACTCGCCCGCCAATTATCATCCGCGGCCCCCTATTTTCGTCTATCACTCAGACTAGCCTTATCGTATCTTGGGAAACCGACGAACCGGCAACTAGCGGTGTATCCTACAACGATGGTGTCAATTTCAATGTGTTAACGGACGATACACTAGTGACAAAACATCAAGTACTCGTCACCGGGTTAACGCCAGATACCCTTTATCACTTCACCGTATCATCAAGAGACGCTGTCGGCAACGGTCCAACCTTAAAAGGCCCCGAGTCGGTGAGAACGTTAAAAGCCCCTTCAACGCGTCCCCCGGTTTTCATAGAACATCCCAAAGCGTGCACCGTTAATCATCAACTAGTTCGATTATGCTGGCGCACAGACAAAGCAACCAACGCGCTAGTGGAATATGGAACCGAATTGGACGATCTTGACGAAGAGGAAGCAAAAGGGCAATACATTACTAATCACAGTTTTCCGATAACAGGTTTGGAAGCAAAGACTGTGTATTACTTCCGAGTCACTGCGACCGATACCGAAGGCAATAAAGTGGTAAGTGAGATATTCAGTGTAAAAACAACTCGTACTGGCAACAAAAAACACGCCAAATTTACTAAGGATCCCGTTGTCGGATACAAGTGTAACAACAAAGTCATTATAGAGTGGCAAACAGACCAACCCACCGATGGCACTGTCTTCTGTAATTCAAGCACCGAACAAATACAGGCGTCTACCTTCCACAAACCGGGTAAACAACGGGCTATGCTCACCAACCTTGAAGAAAACACCTTTTACGAATGCTACGTCAGCGCCACTAATCGTGACGGTTTAGTTACAACAGCTACAGTAGGTGATCAATAACATGAATATCTTACTTTATACTACTGATCTCTGCAGTAAAAAAATAGCAAGCCGTATTGCTCTTACACAATGGGCCAATCGCTATCTGCTCGTATTGATATTAGGTGTAGGCACGCAGGCGAGTGTTCATGCATCCTTTACTTCATCAGCCACCACCGATACTGTTGCACCACTTTTAACGCAGATTAGCGTTGAGTCCATATCAGCTAACTCGGCTATAGTAGTTTGGGAAACCGATGAGCTTGCAGACGGTTTAGTGGAATATGGAACAACAGACACACAACTAGATTTTAGGTCGGGAGACATTGAGCACAACGCTAAGCACATCATTATTCTCACACAGCTTAGTGCCAATACTGAATACTATTTTCGAGTTAGCTCCTCAGATCCAGAAAATAATAAATCTATTAGCTCCGTGCTGAGCTTTACCACCACCGATACCGCCGACACCCAATCACCCATTCTGGAGACCAATCCTACAGTAACAAACATAACTGAGGATTCCGCCACCATCAGTTGGCAGACAGATGAACACGGTAGTAGCAAAATATTATTTGATTACACCGCAGACGTACTGACCCCAACCATCGGCGGAGGCCTTGCTATCGGTAGCCAGCTATTTAGAGAACCAACAGCATCTGAGCTACAGGCATCTACTGTATTCGAAGGTTTACACGAAAATCATACGGTAGATTTAAGTCATTTAGTTGCCGGCGCACTCTATTACTATGTCATCGAAACCGAAGATATCGCCGGCAACAAAGTGGTCAGTGAAGTTCGCTCATTTACTGCCGGTGGCACGCCTATTGACTCCGACGGCGATGGTACCCCTGACAGCGCCGATGCATTTCCATTTGACGCCAGCGAAACACTAGATAGTGATGGCGATGGACTCGGAAACAATATCGATATTGATGACAACAATAATGGTATAGCAGATAGCGCGGAAGAACTCACGTTACCAGACCTCGGTTCAGATGATGGATTTTACATTAATGAACCAGAAGCTAACGAAAATAAAGCTAGTGCCATAGGACTTTCTTTCGATGTCAGTCAGCCACAAATAATATCACTACAAGATATAACGGTTAATTCAACAGGCACATTAACATCGGTAGAGTTAACAGGCCCACAAAACAACGCATTGCAAGATAGTGAGACACTCTTTATCCCCAGTGATCTTGGCCCATTTAGACCGGGCCGACATCGAATCACTTGGCAGCCAATGGCGGAGACCGATATCTCCAACACCTACGAGCAGTTTGTTGACGTCATTCCCATGATTTCATTTTCCGCTGCAACCCAAAGTGGCAGTGAAGGCGATACACTAGAAATAAAACTCCTTTTAAATGGTGACGCAGTTACTTATCCCGTTATCATCCCTTATTCCGTCGCTGGGACAGCAACATCACAAGAGGACCATGACCTCAGTGACGGCGAAGTAGTAATTCAAAGTGGCGAAGAAGGTTCAATCAATCTAACCCTATTTAACGACTCTGCATTTGAAGGACCAGAAACGATCGAAATTACCATCAACACACCGCAGAATGCTGTTCAAGGCGAGCACTCGAAACTAGCCCTGACCATTAACGAACATAATACGCCACCCAAAGTTCTTCTGAGCGCATCGCAGGACGGCGTCACCACAACAGCCGTAAGCAGAACGGGAGGCACTATCATTTTCCAAGCATCAGTGATTGATTCTAACATTCAAGACAATCACGCCTATGCATGGTTTGATAAAAACGGTTCCCCATTACCCGTGGAAGAAAATTCTCCCCGTCAACTCAGAATTGACCCCAAAACTCTCTTAACAGATCTTTCTGCCTTCAAAGTGGTCATCACAGACAACGGCGAACCCGCCGGTCAGGGCGAAGCAACACTACTAATCAGGCTGTTGACAGACGAAATATCTCTAAGCGATACAAGAGATTCAGATAATGATGGAATAACTGATAGTGATGAAGGCATTGGAGATGAAGATCTCGATGGCATTCCTAACTATATAGATAGAACCAGCCAAGATAATTTACTAGAAGCCAGTTCGGACGGAGAGCGTATTCTACAAACTGAACCAGGTTTAAAACTACGCATTGGTCAAACTGCTTTTTCTAGCTCGACAAACTCCGCTTTTGTTTCCATGAACGATATTGAAAATCACGGTGGTGAAAATGGTTCTCTTGGGCATAACGCAACCGATGAGCAGTATAACTATCCAGAAGGCCTAATCGATTTTGAAATCGATCAACTGGCGGATATCGGTGGCACTGCCAAGATTGTGATGCCATTGCTCTCGGGTATCCCCAGTGACGCTATATATAGAAAGTACATTTCAGATTTAGGTTGGCAAGCGTTTGCTGAGGATACCAAAAATCAAATCGCTTCCGCCGCTGGCGAACCCGGTGTCTGCCCTCAAGTCGGTGATGCAAGCTATCAACCGGGCCTAAACGAGGGCCACTATTGTGTCCAGCTTACTATTGAGGATGGCGGCGCCAATGATACTGATGGTTTAGCCAACGGCATTATCAAAGACCCGGGCGGTATTGCAACCAAAAAGGCTGAATTTAAAGACAGTATTTCCATCGAGATCAAAGCGCTTAGCGTTTCCGAACATAGCGTAGATGCTGGTGATAAAAATACGGAGATGCTACGTTTTCAAATCACCACCAGCGATACCGGTGCCGAGATAGAACAACTCACATTACGCGCGTCAGGTAACGGTGAAGAGCAAACAAAGGTAAAGAATGTCACCTTGTGGCTTGATAGCAATCAAAACGGCAAAGCTGACACCGGCGACCTACCGCTGGGAGGCGGTTTATATAATGCCAATAATGATCGGCTAATCACGCTTTGGTTAGACCAGCCATTTTTACTGCCTATCGGTAATACCGATTTTATCGTAACTTATGACTTCTAATATATCGTACAATATTCCAAAGGTTGCATAATGATAGTGAAAAAACAAATTATCGAAAAACTAAACATAAGATATCTTTTTATTGCATTCATAACTCTGCTATTGGTGAACTGCGGCGGCGGGAGCGGAGGAAATGGTGGTTCGACCCCTACACTGGACGAAAGACTTCAATTATCAAGAGACGAATTTAAAGTAGAAATTATCGACATAGGCATTAAACCAACTGAAGAAAATAGACCCTTTGAAACCACCAGTTCAATGACGCAAATAGGCAAAGCGACGATGGCATATATTGAATAATTCACATGTTTACCAGTATTCTCTAAAGTCGCTTCCCTACCCGCTTGCTTTACCATTGTTGCTCACAGATTATATCTGCTTACTCGGCCTCATCCGTTGTACTAGTGAGGCAGTTAGGCGAACAATATACATCAGATCACAGTGCTTTCGCCATTGTATACCGCCGGAAAACAATAACAATACCAGCTATTAATAGTGCCGCTAATACTGCACTGAAAAACCATCCTGTCTGTAATAGCCAAGCAATTGCAATGAGCGGTAATAGAAGCAACTGGGTGGTAGCCTTAGCGATATCATGTTTAGCAACCCAGTCGGCCAATGGCGGCGACGAACTGTAGTATAAATCAACGAACTGACGCCCCCAATCAAATGACATCAATATATTGTCGCGGAAACTTCTCAATATAAACAAATATTCGTGGCTGTAACTACCGAAAGCTGCCGTCGCGATAAAGCAGTTACCCCCAAAATCAGCACTGGTCTGGTTGTTGTTGAGAGAACTTTCGTCGGTTGTTGTACTGACAGATGCCAAATAGGTTTTCGCTTCTGGGCTGGGCTGCGACAGAACAATGCGTACAGTGGCATGAGAAAACGGGCCGACATCGCCTAGGTTACAGACCAAACCATCACTGCTACAACTGCCGGCAGATGGCGTAATGGACACTAGGCTGACCCCATCGGGAAAGGTATTCTCTAATTCGACATTGCCTGCATCAGTTGAAGACACATTACTGACCGTGACGATATAGGCTAAGCGCCCTCCTGTGCCATTTTCTTCCCATTGGCCGCTATCACCCTGCATGGATACGGAGAGATCTGTATCGATAGCAGATCCCGGCGGGTCCATTTCGCCAGACAGTAACTCTAGCTCAAACCAGTTGATATTCCACTGGCGAGCATTAGCTTGAATACGCAGGGTCTGTGTACCAGCGCCAAGCTCAATGGTATTACTCACCGTTCGCCAATGTTGAAAGTTACGTGTGGAATCAAACCGAATATCGGCTAAGGTTGTGTTACCTCTCATAAACGCAAAATTAATTTTCTGATCAAGTGAGGCCACTCTAAAACTCACCATATAGGTACCACCAGTGGGAATATTGACGGTATATTCCATCCAGTCGCCTTCTTCTATCCAGCCCACATTTAGACCGCCGCCAATGTCGGCGGTAGTTTCCGTAGAAACGCCTGACTGTGCTGCATAGTCTTCAGCTTCAACTCGAATAATATGAGCCGGAACGGACCCACCAACAGGTTTAACAATACACTAACATTGGCGTCCTGATTGGAAACCTGCGGATTGACCTGGCCAATTTGTGGCGCTCGATTATCAGGATTGTTGCGTTGATCTGCCACCAATGGCAAATAGTAGTCATCAATAGTGATATCAGTACCGGTATATTGAACCGGCAGCGCGGGCAAACCCAGTTTTAACCAATGCGCAGGGATGTTTCCGGCTACTGCGGCTACCCAGGGTTGAGAGGGTTGCCGTTTGCAAAGCTGCCTTCGCTTCATCTAATGAGGCTTTAGTGCGTTGTTCAACAGGCTCCAACGATACCGGATCAATCTCTGCCAAAACTTCTCCTGCTATAACACGCTGACCTACCTCCAACTGGATGGACTTAAGTTTACCAGACACCTCAAACGACAATTTACTTTCCTTCGCGGGTTCAACCACCGATGGATAGCGACGCACTTCGGAATCCGCTGAAGCCATCACCTTAAAACCCTTTAAGCCACGTACCACTTCTGCTTCTTGTTCGACATCAGTGTCAACCGAA
>JANQMK010000085.1 GCA_028280085.1 Pseudomonadales bacterium | reverse complement strand
GCCTGCAAAACGACGCCTTGTGACTGGAACAGACAAAATGCCTGAAGTATCTCCTCATTATTCAGAGGTGCCCTAGCACATATCTTCATAGGGATTTTTTGAGCGTAAATCTATGGGCTGATCGTAACCTGGTATCGTCAGTGAATCGACTTCTAATTTAATCGTATCAGGATCTACCATATTGTGATCAAATAAATAGATAGGCTTTAATTGACCAGTCACTATCGCTGTATCATTTGCCTCAGCTTGAGCAGCTACATCTTTATTGCGAGCCAAGTACTCCGCAAGCGCGGTATCACCATGCTTCTTTTTAAGCATTGACTGTACCACATGAGGCGCCAATACACTGGCGGTCGCGTTATTGCCACCAAAACCTTTGGTGTTAATAAAGGCGACATCAATACCCTCTGGACCGACATCAATATCATTCATAGTAATATTGAGATGGCTATCATAAACATCATCAGCTATTGCATCTATGGTTTTGATGCCAGGTATGTAGCCGTATTTCCATATACCCAACGTTGAGTTAAGTTGGTCGCCCGAGGCACTACCCACGGTATGGCCGAGATAGGCTTTAATCGCAGCTACAGGCCATTGTTCAATGCCAAAGGCTTTAGCAGTTTCATTAATCACATGTGATTCAGTTGTGCGATTGAGTGGTGTACTAGAGCCATGTGCATGAACAAAGCTTTTATGTCGGATAGCATTGTCACCAACCATAGCCCGCGCACCCGCCACCGCTTTAGCTAGTGTAACGTAGTTACCGATGCCGGGCGCAGAAATCGATTTCTTATAGCCATCAGCTCGGGCAAAAACATCACCAATAGCGCCATAAATTGAAGCGCCTAACTCAAGCGCCAATTCATCATCAAACAAAATCACGAACTGAGCAGATTCAGATAAGGTAAAGCCACAATTTTCTGAAAATGGCCTACTGGTACGGCGGAAATCCAATTCCTCATTTGGGTAGAGTTCTCGCATACGCTGCACCGTACACAATGCTCCCATAGAATGGTAACCATCAGCCACTTCTGAAGTAATTGGCGCTTCGCTAGTACCCACCATCACCACACGGCGCCGGCCTGAGCGAATATCGTCTATACCACTAATTAGGTTATACAAAAATGACGCGCACGCACCAACACTGCCACCGGTAGCCCCAACATTACCCAATATATACGCGTTAATAAAATCTGCTGGCATTTGCGGAAACCCCAGCGCACATTGCTTCGAAGTAACACTTTTGCCTAGCAAACGAGATTGCAACATCCCACCAAAACCATCTAAGTCTAATTGGCTCATCGAACTCGCGGCATAAACGCCTATTTCGTCGGGATTAACGCTGGCTGCCACCGTCTGCCAATCTATTCCCATCGAATGTATCGCGTCGGAAGCGCCATAAACTGTCATTTGTAAACCGCGTGGATGATGCCGTGATTGATAGAGTTTGTCTGGTCGAAATCCTGCTGGCAGTTGTCCAGCACTTTGCACTGGGAAAACCCGATGGTCCTTGACTGACACCTCTAAGTTATCCCGAACAACCACTTTCACCATCTTGTCATCCAATGGACTCACGCTCCAACCCAACGGAATCTTTTCAGGTATTTGTCTCGCTTTACAAATGAATTCAATTGAGTTCTTACCTGGCGGTGCCATGGTGATACTACTCTGCCAGGGTGTTGCATCAACATCGAAATAGGTTTTACTAATGCGACGAACCAAGGTGGATTGCTCTACTTGCTGTCCTAGCTTCGCTAACACATTACTCTCATTAATAAGGGTGCCCTCAGTATCGTAGAATGCTTGGTCGCGATAACTAACAAGCTCCATCATACTTGCCAATGCCAGGTAGGCTTGTGTGCGCTCATGATCATTTATAGATTCAGAAACCATGCGACGATAAGCATGATGAAAAGAACTTCTACCGGCGGCATTAACACCACCAAACCCCACAATTACTGGCAAACGAGACATAGATTTCACCTACTGAGTCTGTGTCAAACTTTATGTTTTTATTTTAAAAAATTTGTTACTGGCGTTAAATCAACCACCACACCCCCAAAACTGTACCGAATCTTTATTACACCCAATAAACTAGGGTAACACGCGGAGGAAAAAATATAACAACAAATTTCAGATATGTGTAGTTAAGCAGTTCAAAAGCCCATAAGACGGACGGCTCCAGGTATTTGATAGTTCTCTGAAAATTGATAATTCTCAAAAAATCAACCCCTGAGATGAATAATATTCGTTCCAGCCGCCCTGGAATTGGCCACCCTCTCTTTCACCCCCTTGGCCGCGCTTTAAATTCCTAAAAATCGAATTTAACATTGCTCATGACAAATGATGAATACTGTATGTACAACACCAAGCGAAACTTGACTAGCTGTCAATCGTATTTACTTCTAGAAGGAGGAGTAGAATGACTGGTAGCATGACATTACCCATCCGCCAGTGCGTTGCATGAGCCAAGAAGAAGTTAATAAGAAACCAATTAGGCTAGACACAAATAAGCTGAGTCAGCGATACCAAGAAACGGTTGGTATAGAGCTACTTTCTAAACCTAATAAGCAGACTACAGACAGCAAAGAGTAAAAAACACTCAGCTCAGATTAAATCTTAACAAGCCAAAGGCACAATAGTAAAAAATGGCCATAAAAAAACACCTAACAACCAAACATAGCACAACTTACTAAGCCTGCAGCGTTGACCCAACCGCAGCTTTAACATTGCAATCTATCAACCATCTTCACAATATATGTAAGTTGCCGTTAACCAGACAGCCAAACAGAATGTTGTTTTACTCGCGGCATTTGACGGTGATTAGCCTAAAAACAGTAGCGGCTATCAGCAATGCCTTATCCAATGCCAACAATAACTACAGATAATAGCGCATCACTGTTAAACTGAAGCTTACGTTACTTTAATTCAATGGACTGTTTTTTTTATTATGCTTGAGTCAACTGTCAGCTCTCTTTCGACAACTCAGCGCCCCGAGCTATTGGCAAGTCTAGCCCAGGAGACTTACGACTGTATTATTATTGGCGGTGGTATCACTGGCGCTGGCTTAGCCAACGCCGTTGCTAGTAAAGGTCTGAAAGTCGCTCTTATTGAAGCCAATGACTTTGCCGCTGGCACGTCTAGTCGTTCAAGTAAATTAATTCACGGCGGACTGCGCTACCTCGCGATGGGAGACATAGCACTCGTTAAAGAATCAGCACGAGAACGCAAAGTATTGCACAACATCGCTAAACACTTGGCCGAACCCCACTGGATGGTGTTGCCCGCCAAGAATCGCCCGCAGTTTTTAAAGTATAGGATAGGTGTATCGCTTTACGAAAAGCTAGGCCAAGTAGCTCCTGAAGATAAGCACCAAAATTGGCTATACGAAAATCTCCTGGCTGAATTACCCATGCTTAACTTGGCCAAAGTACCTTATGCCTGTGCCTACCGGGAATACTTAACCGATGATGCACGTTTAGTTATGGCTAATTTACGCAAGTCAACACTCTATGGCACTATTTGCTGCAATTATCTGCGTGTAACCGGATTCATAAAAGAAAGTGCTAAAGTTGCCGGAGTAGAAACGGTTTGCGAACTCACTGGTTGCAAGATCGTGGTGCGGGGAAGTTGTATTGTCAATGCGGCAGGCCCTTGGGCAGAGGAGCTCTGTTACTTCGATCAATATAATCACCAAAAACAACTACAATTATCGAAAGGTGTACATGTCGTAGTAGAACATGACAAGTTACCCGTGAAACACCCTGTTATGTTAACCACTGCAGATAGTCGTCCGTTATTCGTTGTCCCTAACGGTAACTCAACCTATATAGGTACAACTGATACCGCATTTAACAGCAGTGCACACTACTGGCCTAACATAGAGGTCAAAGACGTCGATTACATTCTCCGGAACAGTAATGCTTACTTTCCGGATAACCAATTAGGCGTCGACGACTGTATCTCAGCTTGGTCCGGATTACGGCCACTCATTACTAATAAAAATGGCAAGAAAAAGAACACCAAAAAAATATCTCGCAAAGACGAAGTGTGGGTCAGTGATAGCGGACTAATTACTATAGCGGGTGGTAAGCTAACAGGCTATCGCAAAATGGCTGACAATGTCTTAAAAGCCATTAAAGAAACACACCAGTTTACCTTGGATGACAAACAACATGACCAAACGCTGCCTGGCGGTAACTTTCACGGCAGCGTCGGTGAATTAGCTGATCTTATTAAACGCAAATTTGATATTGCTGAAGAACTCGCAAACCGCCTCGTTCGCCTGTACGGTATCGAAAGTAAGTCTATTTTAAATGCCAACAGCACTACCTTTGCGCCCGATTTGCCTTTGCTAAAAAGTGAAATAGCCTGGAGCATTTATAATGAATCGGCACATCATCTCAGCGATGTGATTTACCGTCGCACCCGTTGCGCAATTTATTATCCAAAAGAGACTAAACATTACTTAACTGCAATTGGAAACTATATGGCTCAACTCGCCAAGTGGGATGAGCAACGCACCAAAAAAGAAATCGCAGATGCTAAACGACAATTGGTTGCGGATATTTTATTTACCTAACATCTAGTCAATCACTCAATACAACAGGCCGGCACATTATAAGTTACTGATACAATTTTTCTCAAATGCAACGCGTGTTTGTACCTCGGTCTAGCAACCCTTAGCTCTAACAATCCTTAGTTCTAGCAACAACATGTCACCATTCATGACAAGTATGACGCGTCTGAGTGCTTGCTCCCATCCATTACCTCTTTCTTTATCTCATTGCGTCAATCAGGATAATATTTGCATCGCTAAAGAAAAAACGAATTTGACACTCATCCTTAGGGTGAACATTGGTTCGTATAAAAACACAAAGTTCACCCCATCTTCAACACCTTAGATACCCTCACTACGGTTTTAAGGGCTTCTTTTCGGTCAACGGTTGATAGGCGTTTAAATGTAACTAATTATCCGACGTGTCGCCTGCGGAGTCTCCTGTAGACCACGGCTTTGGCTTCCAAGATGGCGGCGTTTCTCCCGTACCATTATCCGGGTTCCAAGTCATTTTAAAGTCAAATGGATCGGGAGCTGGCTCTTCTGGAGAAATTGTTACATGTCGCATCGTCCACCACGACCGGGTCTGAGTTTTACAGTCTTCTGCAACCTTGGGATCAACTGACTTAGCTTTTGTTAACTTATCCGCGAGCGTTTTCGCTTTGCCGAAAGCATCCACTGCTTTTTTGACTTTACCCCCTGGTAGTGCCGTTTTGACACACTCGGTAAAAAAGTCAACAACCTCGCTCAGGCCATCTAAATTACCATTAGGCGGTGGAGGCACCTGTCCTGCCGGGGGTACATTGTCGTACTCATTGGATAGCCCTAGGCAACCCAATAAGTATCAAGATTACCGCTGGAAAGTACCTTTTATAGTAACTCTCATCATAGTAGCTCCTTTCATTGTCGCTCCTTTAGGCCGCTACAGCCATCAAATAGCTAATTTAATATGCTTTCGTACTCGCTGGTTCAACAACAACGTACTTTAGACATCGGCGGCTCAACAGATTATTCGAACATACTGTTACTTTCTATGTTCTTTTTTATATTCCTTTCCATGTTTCATGTTCCTTGCCACTGACTTCCCGTAATGACCGGCGAGGCTGAAATTAACACGACCTAAGAAAGCCGTCAAATTTTCTCATGCGGTTCTTCAAACTAATAAGTTACTGTTTTAATAATCCCAAGGCTTTTATTATTTGAAACCTACTGCGACTATCCAATGCACCAAGGATACCCTTACCGTGGTTTCAACTGCTTTTACTGGTTTTATTGGAAGATATGGAAACAGAAAAAGCTTCTGGTAATCACATCAATACTCACTACACCGCCTCCTAACCTCTCACATCGCAGCCAGTTTCGAGCATATCAGAGCCTGCTTTAATATGGTAAATATTCAATCATCTTATATTGTTCATCTGTCCAGGTCTCTCGCCATGCTTTACCTGACAAGTAAGAATCTAAGAATTTTCGTTGGTCACTGTCTCCCGCAGTTTCCTTTTTACCAAGCGATAGAGCTTCTTTTTGCACTTCAATACTTTTCTCAAAATCCCCTATTTCAGCGTACGCAGCAGCTAGCACTATCAACTTTTTGCTAGTTCGTTTCTTCCCTAAATCATTCAAAATGATCTCCACTGCTCTTGCGCCATCTCTTAATCCTTTGTCCTTGAGTGTAGACAAGTGCCAGGCTAACCTCTCAGGTGCGCTACGATGTTTGTGCAACAGTGCTTGCTCGTAAAGGCGAACCGCCTGAGCGGGATCCTTAGGAAAGTGAATTCCCTTACTATAAAGATCGCCTAGAAAAAGTGCTGCCCCTGGATGCCCTTTCTCTGCGGCATCGCATATAAGCTTTAGCCCCTGTTCCTCACCATCTTTGCCATTAAAACTACTCAAGAGTGAAATACCCAGTTGGTACTGAGCTTCTATGCTACCGCTCTCTGAAGCCTTAACCAACCATTCATTAAAGATAGATGGCCTTACATCTCGTTTTTGCTTTAACCATTCGGCCTGATTCAATCTATATATAGACTCGTCATTACCGCTACTTTCTTTCTCCAATAGCCATCGTTCTCGAAGCACTTGATCGAAGACTCGGTCTTTACCACTTTCCGTCGACGCATACAGAACAAACTCACTACCATTACCTAGAACAATAGTGAACGTCGTATTCTCTGCCCACTCCTTCGCAAAACTTGTCCTGATCTCTTTTACATCCTTTAACGCTGCGCGGCGAATTTCTAAATTATCGTCATCACCTACCCAATATGAGAAAACTTGCGTCTTTGTAAAGCCACTACCATCGTCCCGAATATCCAAGTTTGCATCACTATAGAATAGGATAATCTCTTCATCTGCTGAAACTATACCTTTACGTTGCATGAATTTGAGATCATGTTCCCAAACAAATCGTCCATCAACAACTTTACTACTAGGCAATAGGTTCAACTCTCCACCATAAATAGGAACAATAACGGGGACAAAGAAAACTGTTAATAAATAATGCCTAAATTTCCAACGAGAATTACTCAAGAATACACTCATGTCATTTTGACGGATATGATTAATATAGTTAGCTAATGGAACAATCAGCAATGGAGCTAAAATCATGAAAGGAACACCGATATAGTCTACATTGCTAACTATTGTCGTAATGAAATAGAAGACCGCCAATAAAACAGCAAGTACTTTGGAAGGAGGTTTGTGTGTTGGCTCTCCATCTTCGAAATTTTGTACTAGCTTTCGATATAACGGGTAATACCATAAACACGAAAATATGCCTCTTGCAATTGGCATAATCGCACTCGCTTCATTTTCCTTGACGTATTTCCAGTTGCGATAAAACCAATAAATCATATAAATCCCGAATGTCACTACCGAAAGCACATATAGCTTAATAAGTGAAACCGGATAAAAGATCGCATTATCATCTATAGCTTGTTTTCTAGTTTCCAACCTCCAGCTTAATATCGCAAACAATACAGCCAGACAATATCCAGCAAAAATCGAGACAAACAACATTGATTTTAAATCAAGTTCTTCCTCGTCGTTTGGCGCAGCCAAAGAAGGATTGATATAGTCAAAGATGCTATAGTTAGTGTAGCCCCACGCATTATCTAGCGCCTCTAGATAGGCTTCCAGAGCCCCAACGGCAACTGAATCAGATTTTACCTCTAGATGATACTGAAGCTGCAATACCCGTTCGGTTTTGTTGAACTTAGCATTATACTCAAAAAGAAAAAACTGATTATTATCAACATAGTTGTCATCTTCGAACCACCATTCGCCACTATCGAATTTAATCTCGATATTCTGCCTAATATTATTTGGGAACTTTAAGCGATAAGGAGAATTCCGGTGAAGCTGGTCTGGCTTTTTGATTTCAGTAGAGATTAAATTTGCATAAAATTCAGCAATATACTTGTTGTTCTCTTCGTCCGTTTCCCAGAAGTTGTGAATTTCAAAATCTTCATTCAAAATCAAACGGTCATAAGCTGATTTCGAATTAATACTCAATTTTCCTTTGCGCTCAATTCCAGGGTAGTATACCTTGTAAAAATCAGTAAATCTTTTTTCCAGATCCGCAAGTCCATAAGCAGCGATCTGATTTCGTTGCCTTTCGGCTCTGTAGCCATAATATTCACTTGTGCTAGTGTATTTCGCAATATTGCCAGCGCCTTGAGTAAGATCGAATTTCTCGTTAACTATTAGCCCTGATTTTCCACCTGAATTAATTTTGGTGAGCCCAGTAATTTCTGGCCTTACAATAAGCGCAAAGCCCAAATTGGGCTGATAAATTTCCTCAATACTTCCATATTGATATTGGCGAGCAGGATCAAACCAATATGTTTTTCCCTCGCTTTCTATTAAAACAATGACATGGTTAAAAGCATCGACATACGGTGGCAGTTCACCAAGCATCTTTGTAATATCGGTGTTCACGAGTGCTGGATAAGCATTTACACCCAGTTCATCAAGAATTGATATATATAGGACCACCTTATCTTTACAATCACCATATCTTCTTTTTAGCGTCTCAAATGCGGGGCTAGGCCGGTGGGAATTTTCACCAGTCTCAATTCCCATATATCGAATTTCCTCTTGAACATACCTTAACGCGGCAATAATTTGTTCTTCTTTATTAGTTGTTGTAGCTATAATAGTTTTTACGACTTCAGCTACACCATCCCGTTCCATTAGTGCATCTTTATATAGTGGCACCGCCCAATTAATAACATCCGACCAACTCGCTGATTCACTAAAAATTACTTGGCCATATGGATAATACCAAAGTGGTGCTTCACTATTTATTGCCAAAGGTTTTGAATCACTCGCCTCAAACACATATTCAGTATATTCGTTACGTTTATTCTCGGATATCTTGATATCAGTATTTATGCTTTTAACATAGACAGGTTCTTCCTTTCTCCATAACAACCGAAAATACTGTTGTTCTAATGGTACACGCCATTGCGTAAATACTCTGTAAGAGAAAAGCCCATTGTAAATTGGATTATCACCTACAATCGTAAAGCTATATTCAATAACATCCCCAATTCGAACATCATCTAATATGATGTTTGCGCTCAGGTCACCATTGTAAATTAGCTCTTCAAGCTCTCTTTCCCTTTGCAGTACTTTGATATCCGCAGTAGTTAATTTATCGATTACTTTGCCCTCCCGGACAATACGAAGTGCGTGAAAAATCAAAGACTGATAAGCAGGGTCAAATCGAACTTGTATCTGCGAGCTATATTCAAGTCCCTTCTGATTTGTTATTACTTCGGCGTAGTGCCGGTAATATCTTACCGGCTTATTTTTCTCTATAGATATCTGTTCATCTGTTAGCAAGTAATGGACGCCATTTTCAATGATATCTTCTGGTATTACTTTTGGTAATTCGAATTCTTTTGAGACGATCCAATCTTCTGCAGGGGCAATTGAGATTTCTTGGGAGGGTACAGCAAATAGGGTATTACTGTACAAAATAAAGAGAGTGAAGAACCAATGCAATTGAAACCGGATCATCATTTTTACAATGGTGATTTTCAACTGTACTAGAAATCACCTTATTCGCCCCCAAGTGCATCGCGGATTATTATCTTGACAATTTTATTATAGATAACGAAATCAGCCCACCTTTTATCGGATGATTAATAAGCTTTAGCTGAAAACCTCAGCATGCACTCAGAATGCTTTTTAATCAATGTATATTTAACAAGCTGATTGACTGATCTGAAGCGTTGTGCTGCTGGTTGGAAGTTTTTTAATCATAGAATTTTAACCATTCCGGCGAATGTAATATTAAGGCGCCAGGAAAGCAGGATCTGAAATCTCAAACCTAAAATAGAGTCGCTTGCCAGGCAAAGCGGCGTTGTTCTTCTCAATATGTCCTATAAAACCGGAGCCACAACAAATCAAAAGTTTATATCAGCGCACGCGATACCATGTCCTTCATGATTTCATTAGTACCGCCGTAAATTCGTTGTATCCGAGAATCAACAAACATGCGAGCAATAGGATATTCCAACATATAACCATAGCCACCATGTAATTGTAGGCATTCGTCAACGACTTGAGTCTGCATATCTGTCGTCCACCACTTTGCCATACAAGCGCGCGTTACGTCGAGTTTTCCCTGCACATGATCATCCACTAACTGATCAACGAAAGTTCGGGCAACGGTAGCAATAGTTGCACATTCAGCTAACTTAAATTGCGTATTCTGAAATTCGGATATCTTCTTACCAAAAGCTTGGCGTTCAGTAACATAGCGTTGTGTTTCCTCAACTGCATATTCCATCATACTCATTGCTGTGCAAGCGATGCCTAGTCGTTCCTGCACCAATTGATCTTTTAGTTGACGAAAACCTTCTCCTTCACTATCACCTAATAGGTTAGCTACAGGTACACGACAATCATTAAAAAATAATTCCGACGTGTCTTGATCTTTCAAACCAATTTTCTTTAAATTTCGACCTCGCTCGAAGCCTTCCAATTCATTGGTTTCAACAACAAGTAGTGAAATGCCACGACCT
>JANQMK010000065.1 GCA_028280085.1 Pseudomonadales bacterium | reverse complement strand
TTTAGCAGTACCTGAAAAAGAACCTTCAACGGTAATTGAAAAAAAATCTTTATTAGAACTCGAACAAAAGCCTTTAGCCGCAATTGGCAAACAGTCTTCTACGATACCTGAAAAGAAGCCCTCAACGGTATTTGAAAAAGAGTCTTCAACGTTACCTGAAAAAGAGCCTTCAGCCATATTAGAAAAAGAGTCTTTAACGGAACTTAAACAAAAGCCTTTAGCGTTAACTGGACAAGAGCCTTCAACGGAACTTACTCAAAAGTCCTTGACGGAGTCTGAACTAAAGCCCCGAACCGAAGAGGCTACAGCATCGATAACGACTGAGATCGACCCATTGCTGATTGTTGATGAAAGTGACATTACTACACAACCAGTAGAAGAACCAACAAACGTCAACATTCAGCAAGAGATTGAGACTGACGAGCTTACCAACAAAGTAGTCAGCTCGCCTAATAATAACATTACTAACAGCTCAGTAAGTTCAACCAAGGGCGACGACAAGCTCTTGCCCTCTTCCAGTCCCAATGTTAACAATGATGCTAAGCAAAGCATCGACAACACCGAACCACCATCAGCAAAGCAAAAACAATTGCCTCCTCTAAAGGCAATTAACCCAGCAAAGCCTTCACTAGCAGTGGTAGTCCCGCCCTCGACAATAGCACCCGCAATCGAAACGTTTAAGTCAATCTCCAAACTAAAGCCATCGGTTAGTGATTCGGTAAAGCCCAAGACCCCGTCATCCATTGAGCAAAACGCTACCGCCCCAACAATCAATTTCGAACCCCGCACTGAGAAAACTATTGATCTGATTGCCCCACCGCAACTCACACCAGAGGAAGTCACACCAGCAAAGCCAGCTAAACCAGATAAAAAAGTGGCCGTACCCCCGTCAAAACCGGCACTTGAGCCAACCCAACTGGATACAGGCTGGGTAAAGATTGAAGCCGGAAAGTTTGACATGGGTGATGATAGTGGTTTAGGCCAGCCTGATGAAACGCCGGTACGCACAGTTACGCTAAAACCATTTCATATCATGCGGCACGAAGTTACACGAGCAGAGTTTGCAGAGTTTGTTGAAGCCACCCAATACGTCACTTATGCTGAACAAAGCGACGAGGAAAAACGTGGGTGTTATACCTACTTTGGTGGTTCCCAGATCGCTAGAGTGCGAGGTCATAACTGGCGTACACCTGGCTTTTCGCAAACTGATCAAGAGCCTGTAGTTTGCGTCAACTATGATGATGTATCTGCCTATATCAAATGGAAAAATGAACAGGCAAAACTCGAACATCAAGCCAACTCTGAGCAAGACACCGCTTTACCCGTAACTTACCGTTTACCGACAGAAGCAGAATGGGAGTATGTTGCCCGCTCAGGTAGTTCAAATGAATCCTTTGTTGGTGGTAACGAAGACGAGATGTGCTCGTTTTTTAACGTCTATGATCAAAGTTCATTTGCTCTGATGCCAGCATTTGATGCAATGGATTGTGATGACGGTTTTCCAGCTACTTCCCCTGTCGGCAGCTACCAAGCTAACGCCTGGGGAGTCTACGATATGCAAGGTAATGTTTGGGAATGGGTTAAGGACTGCTGGCACGATAGCTACCATGGCGCCCCCACCGAAGGCAATAAAGCATGGTTAAGCCCGGCATGTGAAGAACGCATCCTACGCGGTGGTTCATGGACCGATTTACCCAATGCTATGCGGCCTGCTAATCGTTACGGTATTAACGCACAAAGCAGCGTAAACTTTTTTGGTTTTCGCTTGGTTAGGGAATAAACCTTAATAAAAAAAGAGGGCGCTTGCCCTCTTCTTTTATATCTTAGCTAATACAACATAATCAAAGCATAGACAGTTATAATCCCATACAGTTAGCATAATAAGTAACGGTTGCCGGCCAATCAGTGAATATACCTTTTACACCCACCTTTCGCGCTAACACATGTAACATATCATAGGTATCACCATCATTATTGATTGCATCAGTCGTTGACTGATAATACCAACCACCACCGCTTGCTAATAAGCCGGAACGCTCCAACGTCCAAGTAATAATATCGAGCCCGGCATAACGCGCTTTCTCTGCATAGATAGATGGTACGATGTTATTATCGCTGTCGAGATCTACCAACATCCACATTGGAGGCGCAACGATATTAACACCCATTGCTTCTAGCTCATACATATTGGGTGACCAGGTTGATGGGTCGCGGAAATCAAAATTCGGATCACTATAGCGACCATCAAGGTAAACAGCTTTCTTACCAAACTTAGGTTCATTTTCAATCCAATATTTGACATCTTCTAAGTTAAAGGACTGAGCGTAAACTTTACGTGGCGAAACACCAGCTTTTTTATACTCGTCAATCATTTGCGGCGCATAATCTTGCTGCATGTAATCTCCTTCATAAGGCATTTCAACGCTTGGCGATTTTAACTCAGGTGTCATTTTCACACGCAGCTTTTTAAAGAGTTTGATACTTTCTGCATGCGACAATAAAGTACCACGTCCGCTGTAAAGATCAGTACGCCAGTTGGCCGTACCATCCATGTATTCTTCTACTGTGGTACCACGACTATCGGCTGCATCCATTTTGCCTTGCAATGTTTTGAATTCCGCTAAGGTAATATCACTGGTACAACACTTTGCTGAAGCTGGAGCGATAAGTTCACCAGTCATCGGATCAAATTCCGCTGGCTTAAATGGCTCAGAACATTTAGCAGCTAATGGCGTCGCCAAAATATTCGTCGTGGTATGAAGATCACATTGCGAATGTCTACATACTAGCTCCCGGTCTTTAGTAAAAGTAACGTCACACTCTAAGATACCAGCGCCCATCAAAGCGGCAGCCTCATAAGATTCTTTCGTGTGTTCAGGAAACTGTAGCGGAGCTCCCCGATGGCCAATAGAAAAATCTGACTTCTTATTAGGTTTTTTCGCACAGGATTGCAGCTTTCTTTTCAATCTGCTTTCATCCATATCATTAACCAAAAATACCGGTCTAGGACCAAGTTCAATAACATCTCGTTTCACTTTTTTATACTTATAGCCGTCATAATAATAATACTGTCCTCCGGCTTGTGCTGGCAGGCATACACATAACATCAACGCAACCATCGCCATCCAAGAAGGTCTGATTTTTTCCATAGTTTGTCTCCTTTATAGTCTATATAATATTCAGACCCGCAATAGACTAATGAACATATATGGCAGCGGTATGATAGTTATATGTAATTCTAATGAATGATCGGTGAAAGCTGTTAATTACTTGGACGTGTACTCCGCAAATAATTCCTCTCCTGTCATCTTTTTTGTTTCGTTAGCAAAACAATAGTAGGACGGCTGTTCTTCAATAAAAATCTGTCTACCCATAACAAACTCATCAGATTCCTGAAATAAACCAATGGGTAAAAAATACTGCTGTTGTTCTTTAAGACGATAAAAGAGATGTGTGCCGCATTGACGACAAAAACCACGTTCAGCCCAATTGGATGAGCCAAATATACCGATACTGTCTTCATCTGATATTGCAACCTCGCCCTCACACTCGACCGTAAGTAACGGCCCACCGCCCCACTTTCTACACATACGGCAATGACACGCATCGAATACGCGACTAATCTTTTCAACACTTATGGAAACCGCCTGGCAAAGACACTCAACTGTAGCCACTGTTTGAACTGTCATATTTTCTCCTTATTCGCTAAGCATAATAATTAATAGACTTACCCATCCTACTTGACAGAGAACAGGTTAATCTACTCCCTTTTGGATAGCTGCAGTATTATAGTACCTAAATATACTGAGAATACGGATTAACTATATCTATATCTATATCTACTATCTAGCTTATCGGCACAGCAGTAAGATAATGCTTATAACAATGAGCAAACACCTACGTTATTAACGTTAACATCGTGTTTGTCTGTATTTGCATCAGTAGTTACTATCAGACAAACAGGCAATTAGAAAAGTAAAGAACGATCTCGATCACTACCGTTTTGCTGCCAATTCTCGAGTTAATTCGGCTGCAGATGTTTCTTTGCATCCGCTTGTGTTTTGCCCACACCAAAGCGGAGAAAAGTCGCCTAAACCTTGGGCCTCGGCTGGCTTTCTTAGGGCAGTCATTGCTGTCGTAGCCAATGGAAATTCTGGAACAAACGCGTTCATTGGACCTAGGGCACCTCTGAATAATGAGGAAATGCTTCAGAGGTGCCCTAACTGTATTTAGCTAAAAATGAAGCCTCTAATCAATAACAGAGATACAGGGCACTAATCAACTATTCGCCGGCTTAACCTCAAAAAAAGTGATTTCGCTAGCCGTACCCACCCGCATGACCGGTCCCCAAGTACCGGTACCCTCCGACACATAGAGTGAAGCATTACCAAAATGATGAAGCCCAGGGCGACGATCAAAAACGCGGTTAACAGCAAGATTAAAAGGTATAATCTGGCCTCCATGGGTATGCCCGGATAACATCAGGTCAACCCCCTTTTGATGACAAACATCTAACCCCTGCGGGCGGTGATAAAGTAGAATCACATACTTGTCTTGTGCAATAGTAATCTTGCTCAGTTGTTTGGCAACTTGATTGATATCCTCTTTGTCGTCAATACCGATAAACTGAACACCATTATCTATGACAGACCGGTTACGCAACACCTGAACACCCAATGATTCTAAACGCTGCACAATATCATCTAAGTCTTCATATTTCTCGTGATTGCCAATCGAAAAATAAATGGGTCCTTTAAAACTTTGCAAGGACCTAAGTTTATCCACCGTAATACCTGGTTGATCAATAAAATCACCTGTGATGCAAAGAAAATCAGCATCTAAACGGTTGATACGGGCCATCACATGCCGTAGGAAACGACTTGAGCGAGAGCCTATATGAACATCTGATATCTGCACAAAGCGCAGCGAACGAGTTATCTTAGGTG
>JANQMK010000479.1 GCA_028280085.1 Pseudomonadales bacterium | reverse complement strand
GGGCGGACTGTATTCCATGGCTACCGTGGCCAGTGGGTTAATTTTGTTTAGCGTTGCATCTAAATCGGTATAATTGACGACATAGCTAAAGACATTGCCGGTAGCGGGATCGCGGCGCACATACATCTCTCGGCCGAAACCCAAATCATAATTGTTAAGGTAGACAGCTTCAGCAACGGTTTCATCAGTGACCTTATTGCCACTCTCGTCAACAAAACCTGCCAACTTTAACCAATCGTTCAAACTTTCCCGTTTGCCATCTGGGTCTATCGCATCGTAATAAGCTAACGCGGAAGCCCGGGTTTCGATTGGTAGGCCGTCGCTACTAGCTGCGTTAACCACAATTGACTCGCCACCAGCGATTTGAATAGCACGCGTATCGTTGCCTAAAGCTGCTATGGGGAACTCAACGTTAGCGGTACCGGAACGGGCTACTACCTTGCCTGACACATCCAATATCAGCAGAATAAAAGCGTCTTCACAAGCAATAGGCTGATCGTTAATATCGTAACAAGCTGACGTAGCATCAGGGTCGTCAATGATAATACGATGACGAACAGAGGGTATGAGACTGTTTAGCGCAAACAATTCGATTCTGCGATCGCGCTGTGCGTTTTCAAAGTTTTTATTGATATTGTCGATATCGATAGAGGGAAAGGTGAAGGTAAAATGGGGTAGTTGATAGCGGTTAAGAATATCGGTATTGGTTTGCCATTGGAATGCTGTGGTAGTTGGCATAGTGGTTGATACTGTTTCTGATTGTCCAATGTCAAAGGCCTCTGTGGTATTGGGTTCACGCGTATTGTCGCTATTGCGATCGGCGTAATGTACAAGTAAATCCCTTTGTAGCTGTATAATAAAGGGATTGGTAACCGAATAGCCTTGTTTAAGTGTTGGAATGACTTTGTACTTGTTATTGATATTGTTGGGGTATTCGAGAAAGCGATTGGCATCGATAACCGGCACCACGTTGACTTCTAGTGTGGTAGAGGCGGACTCATTTTCCGCGTCTATAGTCGTTAAACGAAAAAACAGTGATTGCGGTTCGGTACTGTTGCCACCGAGTACCGGAGCAGTAAATGCTTTGGTATTGACGGAGCGTTCTATCAGTTCAACTCGCAAGGGGTTATCGGCTGCCAGAGGATTGCCGTCAGCATCTACTTGCTGCCATATATATTGCAAAATTGGGCTATCCAACCCCTCACTATCTTTTGCGCTGATTATTACTTCAGTGCCTGATCTAACTGAATAATCATCTGTGCCTAAGCCCAGTATTTTGGCGTCAGCCGTTGGCGCTAGGGAAGGCTGGCTGCCAACATCACTATTGTTATCACAAGCACTTAGCAATAAACCTACAGCTAGTATTAACCAGCATGATGGCCTAGAAAAATTCATTGTATTACCCTCTATCTTTATACTTTTGTAACACGTTAAAATTCGTACCTTAAGCCTAAGGTAAAACTATCTTCTTCATAGTCTTCATAGCCGAACACGCTTTGGTACGCGGCAACGAGTTGTAAACCGCCGGCAACTAATCCACCGACTTCATATTGTCTACCACCGCGCACCACGGCAGATACACCAATCTCAATTGAGTTAAAACTACCGTTGATGTCATCGACGGGAATGGAGTAACGTGTCACTGCACCAAGGCTAGAGCTAATGTTACTAAATACTGCCGTAACATTGCGATCATCGGTAGATTGGTTGTGCCATCGCAGGTTGCCATAAGGGATCACGACAGCCCAACTGGGCAGCCAAATGGTTTGCAATTTGAGCCCGGCGATGATTTCAGTGACATCAAACGATTGTTCTTCAAATGTAAAGTTAAAACCTCTGGCGCCTTGTTCAGTGAAACCATCAATAGTGACGTCTTTTAGTGATGTCGTAATATAAGGTTCTAAACTTACTTTTTGCCATTTAAAGCTGTAGCCTACACCAACCGATAGCGTTAGCACGGTAGAATCAGAACTGCTAGTAGCAGTCTCGTTAACACTGGCTACGTCAGGATTCAATGAAGGATATTTAATACTGCGGGTGATATCGAAGTCTATTAGTTGATAGCCCAAGGTGCCGCTGGCATACCAGTCGCTTTCATTCCACATAGAGTAGAGCATAAAGCTGTAACCATCGGTTTCTATATCGCCGTCAACAATACTCGCTGAAGAGTCAAAGTCAACTTCTTGTGTGGAATAACCGACGAGTGCACCCACGAACATCTTGGGAGACATCACATAGTCAAAGCCCAATGACAACTCATTGGTATCGAAATCAAACGCATCTTCAAGTTCAGTGGGCTCTTTGCTACCGTACGAGGCATTAGTATTCAGGTAGAAGCTCCAGGGCGTATAGCTTTCACCAGCGCTTATTCCGCCATTGTCAGCGTGTTGTGGATTGCTACTGTTACGTAGGTTACTATTGTTATATGGGTTACCACTGTCATATAGGTGACTATTATTGGCATCATAACTAACTATAGGGGTAGTTAACGACACAATGCGCCAAGGGTTATGGTTGCGGTAAATGTCAGGCATTGCACTGTCAATATGCTGTTGCAAGCCAATATGGTCATCACTAATATGAGCAGGTAGTTGTACCTCAGGCACAGCGGGCAGGGAGTGCGGTAGGTTAATGTCATGTGCGCCAACATAGTTGGTTCTTTTAATACCAGTTACTGTACGTCGAAGTACGGTTAATCTATTGGCAATCGCCGCTAATTGGCTAGCGACAAATTCTGTTGTCATTGATTCCTGCGCTGCCATTTCTTCTGCAGCCGTCCAACGTAAGGCAAAACCGAGACCTTCTGGATTGAGTCTTAGACTGAAATCTGTCGGGCCTGATGTAAGATCATTAGCGGTGTGTACCAGTTCGCGCACATTCGAATAAACGCCGAAGGTCTGATCATCGCATTCTGTACTTCGTGTGCTTCCACCGCAAAACGGGTCAAGTTCATCGAACAGGCGCTGCGTGGCAATTGCCGACTGTTCTTCTAACTCGGATGAGAATGTGCCAGCTAGGGCCGTTAAGTCAGCTTGCGCAGTCGTGTTATGCATCAGTAATGCAGCAACCAGACTGAATCTGCTACCTATCAGATCAATAGGCGATGTTTTACACCGGCTAGAGTGTTGCAGTGACATGTTTCCCCCCAAACTTTAGTCTTACATTATTTGTCACATTTTTTTACATTGTTATGAAATAGCTTCTAATCATTTGTCAGAGGTGCCCTAGCTATTTTTTTTTCTTGGGATAAATACTTGCTATCAACTGTCTTGTTTTGGCACAAAAAAGAAATCGCCCACTTCATGGCCGGCACCTTTAATCGATTTATATTCGGGTACTTGCACAAAATTGCGCCGTGCTGCTTTGCTTTTCACTTGATCTCGAATCATTAAAAACAACTCGGGGCCGACAATGACCTTATCGTTTTCCTCTAAGATATCGAGAAAGGCACGGGCAAACACTGAGTGTCCATTACCCCCGTCATCCAACACAGGTGTGTTGCCGCCCGATGACATCATCAAACGAGAGCGTTTAGGTATTTTGTAGGTAACATAGTCTTCACTGTAATTCGCATTATTCATTAATAATAACCCTGGTTCCGATGACAGTAGACCGGAATAACAAGAATCAGATACAACCAAGACACGTTTTGCTTTTATTCTTGCTAGATGTCGCGTAACAAATTCGTTAGCCAACCAAAAAGTATCATCAGGGGGTTCTTCTGCGTTGGTGGGAAGCCAATAACCACTATCTCTTTCGCCGGTTTTTAAGCGCATACCATGGCCAGCATAGTAGATCAGTAAGTTATCGTCTGGTGACAGTACTTTATTAAGATTATTGATCGCCTTCATTAAGGTAATATTATCAGCGTCAAGGATCATTTGTGTAGTAAAGCCGTAGCGGCTTTCTAATAAATTTTTTAATCGCGTTACATCGTTCACGGGCGTTTCTAAATCACGCAACTGTTGATAATCCTGATTACCAACAATTAGCGCGTAGTACTTGCCTAGTTTAATACCGTTCACGCTCGCTGCATCGACATGCTTAAAGGCTATATTAGGCTTTGCAGCCGATTTGGCGTGTTGCTGAGTATCTACCAGTTGGCGTTGGGGAAGTTGCTGCATTTGGTTTTGCAATGCGGCCCGCTCGGCCGAGAGTTGCAGCACCCACTGTTTCATTTGTTGTAAGTCTTCTTCCAATTCGGCGGTGTCTGTTTGTTCTAACTCGGTTGTTAACTCTTGCATTTGTTTTTCTAACAGACGGATTTTGCGATTTTTGCTCTTTAGTGTTTTATTGAGTTTATCTCTTAGCGCTTGTTGCTCTTTTTCGGCGGCAGATTGAAAGATGATAGAGTCTTCTGGCAAGCCCCAGGCTTGGCGATACCAATTCAGGGCCATAAGTTGGTTTTTTTCTATCCCTTTGCCTTCTTCGTAGAGGGTACCTAAATTAAACTGCGCGCGTGAAAAGCCTTGCTCCGCGGCTTTTTTATACCAGATGTAGGCTGCTTTATAGTTAGGTTCTGAACCGAGCCCTTTTTCGTAAATTTCACCAACATGAGTTTGCGCTTTGGGATCGCCTTGTTCAGCCGAAGGCAACCAAACTTCTAGCGCGGTTTTATAATCGGCTCTATCATAGGCAACATATTCACCACCGCGAAGGCGACAATCGGCAGCGGTAGTCAACAGTGGTAACCTTGGGGTCATATAGGTCCTACTACCCAACTGTCTAATTTGTCCGGGGACTAAGCAATCGACAACATGTAAGTCCTCTAAACTAGCGGAGCCTCCGGAAGACAGCTTGCTAGTCAGCTGCGCGGCACTGGACTGTTGCGTACCTGACGAGCTGGCACAACTCACTAAACCGGTTAGCAACGTCAGTAGTGCTACGCGGGATAGCATGTTGGGGAAACTACTCGCAATAAACCGATAACTAGACAAACAAAACAATGTTCAGTCCTTATTGATAATTTGCTTATTTACAAATAGCTAATAGCTAATAGATGGCCACAGTGGATTGTTTTGATACTTAAAATAATCTGTATTGTCTGCTCATTCGGCATCAAACTGACTTAGGTAATTATTACTAGTCTGCATTTATTTTAATCAGAGTCGCATTGTTGTAAGTATGATGCTGGGATGCCCAATAAATAGCACAGAAACGTAACCGGTGGAGCGGTAACAATTCAGCTATGAATAAAAATAAAAGATGACGAGGCATCTTGCGAGGGAGCTAATATGGCCTGGCTCCATTTGCGCAGCGGGATTATGTCACAGGCAAACGGGTGGAACAATCATACTGTGATCTCACTATCTAAAGATATTGCTACACTTTTAGTTTAAATACTGAGCGAATTAATTAGCGGATTTAAAAAGAATCGATGTAATGCTATCGATATCTGACCTACCATCTCGCGCTAATCAGGACCAAAAAGATCAGCGACTCGATTAAGGCTTGGCGAATTTGAGTTAACGTTAGAGAAAACCAACCAGGAAAAGATTGATGTAAGTCACAAGATGCACTGGTTGAGTAGACAGCACTATAAATCAATAGTAAAACCACAACTATACTAATCACTTTTAATGTAGTCTTTAAGCGTTTAGATATCGTGACGTCGGGATTAGGGGTCCTATAGCAAGAGCAACAAAGGGGAGAAGGGCTGAACGGCTAAGGTGCGTTAGTAACAACTAGCATCATCTAGCAACCATCCTAAGCAACAACGGCAACTGTGAAGAAATTAAGTGGTGCTCTTTAATGCAATACCCATTTCGTTGGTTAGCTGCTGTCTTGAGTTGCTATAATATCTACGTCGTTGAGCTCTACCTATTTACGAACTTATGTTTGGCTTTATGTTGAGCCATAGTTACAGAAAGTAACAAATGTAGAAAAGTAACCACTAACAAAAATGACAACAAAGAAAAACGAAAAATAACGTGAATAATAAAAATAGAACAATGTAATGTAATGTAGAGTATAGAAACAGAAGCTCTGAGTGAATGAAGAATAAAGTGTTAGCTAACAATAGTGTCAGCTAAAATACATAAACTGCTTAGTAACAAAATATTAATAAAAAAAAGTTTTTTTTATATATATGTATTAAACTTAGGGTCGATATCGACGTATCTGGTGCAGTTGGTTTGGTAGAGATAGTCTGGTTTAGGTAACGTGGTTAGTATGAGAGACTAGCTAGAACTAGCGAACAACTAGCGTGAGAGAGCTTTTATCTTAGTCGTTGTTTTATCATTAATAATAAGTAATGCGGCGTATTTAGAGTTAACTGGGTAAATTTGGGTAAATGAATAAGGCTCAGGTAGCTAAGATAAACGGGTACGAAGGTTACATAGTTAATATAGATAGTTAATACTATAGATAGGTAATACAGATAGGTAATTACAGAAAAAAGATAATAAGAATAAGGTAGATAAGATAAGTGGTAGAAGTCTATCTATAGATAGTTATAGGTTATAGATAGGAAAGTTGTAGGTTGTGGTCTAGAGAGTATCTAAAGAGTGTGTTGTAGAGAGATTAGATCGTAGATAAGTTAGAAAAAAGAGTAAGGCATATTGTATTAAGGACAGCCCCTTTATTTGGCAGCTTGACTGGTAAATGGCGCGAGGGGCATAATAAAGAAAAAAATCAGGTCTGAAGTTGGGCAAGGCTTGGGAAGGAAGAACCAATTTATCAGCCATATTGGAGAGTGAAACATGTTTCAAATGAGAAAAATAGTCGCGGTTTCCGTGTTAGTCATAGCTACTTTAGGATGTGCTGGGTTAGGGAATATCAGCTCTATCTCTTTTTCTGATCCAATGATGCAGAACTGCTATTTGCAAGAAGTAGAAAACACCAAAGCCTCAAAAGCGCCACATCGCATATTTGGCTACACCTTATCTATGATAGAAACCTTTGATTGCCAAGGAACACAGTTTGATGAAGTACTAGACGCAGGTGGTTTGGCTCGGCTGTCGGGGTTACGTACGGTATTGTTGGGTGGTAACAATATTCCAGAACTGGATTTAGGCATACTGGTGTTTTTGAAAATACTTGATGCACCGTCAAGTAGTATCGATGTCGTGCGTGTTAATGGCGCCACTAATCTTTCTGTCCTCAATATTGATAATAATAATTTGACTGAGCTTGATATCAGTAACAATGATCGTCTCACTGAATTGCGTCTAGAAGCTAACGCATTGAGCAATTTGGACTTGTCGGAAAAGACGCAATTGTTTCATGTTGATTTAAGTGATAACAACTTTACTACTATCAACTTAGACGCCACAAAAGATGTATTGTTATATGCTGACTTACAAGGCAATCCTTTAGATAATGCCACTAAAGCTTATCTGCAAAACTTGCGAGATGAGCTGCAAATAGCGCGACCTGGTGATGATATTGAAATTGTTTGGGATCCTTAAGCCCAGCTCTAAATAGGTAGCATTAAAACTGTGGTGGGAGAGGGCAATCTCCTATCGCGGTTAATTCGAGTTGAAGTTATTTTCGATTAAATGAATCCAAGTAAAAAAATCCAAGTAAAATAAGGTATTATAAAAAATGGATCGCAATCAATATTACAGCCGGTTGGTAGCATTTTTATGCCTTGTGGTGTTTACCTTGGCATGTGACAGCAATGGTCGGGCTCCTGCTGTATTCATTGAACTAGCATCTATGCAAGATAATGCCACTGCGGCCCCCGTCACTTTACAATCGGATAACGCAGACAATTCAGATCGCTACTATTTTCTTACCCCAGGTTCAACCATCACTACTCCAGCGTTCGGTTTAGCCGACGTTACTGTGTGGACATTTGGTTTTAGCTACGAAGTCGTACCGCCAAGCAGTGGCGAACCTGATATGGAATTGACTTTTAGAATACAACCACAGGGTTTTGTAGGCCCTGATAAGTACTTTTTTGTTAAAGCGACAGAAAACGCATCAACCAAGCAGATAGAAATTCGATTAGAAGAGGAGGGAGGCGTTTTCTACAAGGATATCAGCGTAATCAATCCTGTAGGCAATAGGCGCTACGTATGGTTTTTCTCTCTCTATACCCATCGAGCAATGGCATTGTTATATAATGATGCGCCCACTTTACCTATCTCGTTTTTGGTTGATCTTGATGATGAGTTAGGCGCTGTCACATCCCAAACTTTTTTTGAACTGCCAGCATTGCAAAAAGTTGAGAATTTCTTCCCCTCTGACTTTAGAGAGACACAAATGACGGTAGAACTGGTGTCCAACAACGGCACTAATGTGAAGTTGTATGGTTCCAATTTTGCCATTACTGCTGTACCCAGCATGTTTGTGCCTTGATCTTGATTACGCTATCGCTGTTACGCTTGCTGCCTTTGCATACCGATTGTGAAATTTGCTAGCAAGTTCTTCACTCGATTCTACCTTTTATCTCATTGATCAATGCTAGGAAATGTAAAAAAGCTGTAAGCGCGCAACGAATCACCCACTAGTCAACGGAATCTGCAGCGCTTAATGTTCTCAATTTATTCTTAATGGAGAACGCTATGCCCGATGCAAAACC
>JANQMK010000446.1 GCA_028280085.1 Pseudomonadales bacterium | reverse complement strand
TTGCTATCAGTAGTTTGGTATTACCTAAACGTCTCGATGAAGAAGTGGCACGTTACATGGTTGAAGGATTCTCTGGAGTCATCACGCAACTCACTAAAGAACAGGCCAACTACATTGGTGTTGATGTTGAAGGCCCCTTCAAGCCAGAGTCCTATAAGTATTAATACTGTGTCGCCGAGCCATGTATTATGGGCTCGGCAATTTTACTTTAATTATGCTGCTTAACATTGAACTGGATAACGGGGTATTAAACCAATGGCTAAATATAAAGAACGTTGCTTTAGTTTTGAGTTTTTCCCCCCAAAGTCTGAAGAAGGTAATAAGAAACTTCGCGACGTTCGCTCTCAGCTTGCGACACTCAACCCACATTTTTGCTCAGTTACCTATGGCGCTTCTGGTTCAACCCGCGAACACACTAAGGGTGTGGTCAAAGAAATCCACGAATCAGGTATCGCTGCCGCACCTCACCTTTCCTTCGGCGCCGATTCCGAAGAGAAGATTGCAGAGATTCTAAATGATTATAAAGATATTGGCATAACACGCCTCGTCGCTTTGCGCGGTGATGTTCCTTCCGGCATGGGGGGAGTAAAACTCGTTTATGCTAATGAGCTGGTTGAATTTATTCGAGCAAAGACAGGCGACCATTTTGAAATTTACGTCGCCGCATACCCGGAAATCCATCCTCAAGCTACCAATTACGATACCGATATTCACTACTTAAAAGCCAAATTTGACGCCGGAGCTAATAGTGCCATAACCCAGTATTTTTATAACATCGATGCTTATTTTTACTTCATTGAGCAGTGCGATAAGATTGGCATCTCCGCCCCCATTTATCCTGGCATTATGCCGATTATCAACTTTAACAATTTGATACGGTTTTCAGATAATTGCGGTGCTGAAATACCACGTTGGATTCGCCAACGTATCGAAGGTTATGAAGATGATAATAATAGTATTCAGCAGTTTGGTATAGAGATTGTCAGCAAAATGTGTGAAAAGCTATTGGCAAATGGTATCCCTGGGCTACATTTCTACACGATGAATCAGGCCCATGCAATAAAGGCGATATGGGATAACTTAGGTCTTAAACAATAGCAAGCCCATTAAAACATTACGTCCATCCGCCAAGAATGAGAACTTCCAGATTTTATGTCCCACTACCGTTATCTTGCGGTGATGAAATCACGCTGCCATCCAACAAATCTCACTATCTAGGTAATGTACTTAGAGCAGAGCTTGGCGCCTCGCTCATCTTGTTTAACGGTGATGGCGGTGAATATATAGCGACCATTACTCGGATTGAAAAGAAATCCATTACTGCTGCGGTGTTAGATTTTAACGCTAATAACAACCAATCGTCTTTACAACTTGAACTTGCTATCGGCATTTCGCGCGGCGATAAAATGGACATAGTTATACAAAAGTCTACCGAACTGGGCGTTACTGCAATCACCCCCTTATTCACCGAAAGAACGACTGTTAAATTAAACCGAGAAAGGCTAGAGAGACGTCTAAATCACTGGTATGAAATCGCAGTTAGTGCCTGTGAACAATGCCAACGCAATATATTACCTAAACTTAATTACCCAACAACGCTGCAGGATTGGATAAGCAAAAGTAACGCCGAACAGCGTTTTGTCTTACATCATAGAGACCAAAACAACCTTGATCAGGTTCGACAGATACCCAGTTCAATTAGTTTACTTGTTGGACCAGAAGGCGGATTATCTATAGAAGAAATAGCATTAGCCGAAAATCATCGATTTCTACCCTTAACACTCGGCCCCAGAGTATTGCGTACGGAGACAGCACCGCTAGTAGCGCTCACCATTTTACAACACCAATGGGGAGACTTAAGATAGACTTGTAACACTATGTGTCTTTGAAGTTAATAAATTCTTGTTGTAGCTTATTTAGATCTGGTATAAACGCCTCTTCACCGTTAACGGAAACGGCCATTTGTTCAAAGGGGCCTAGCTCCATACCAGGTATTTCTGCAATTTCTTCTGCACCGACCCGCATCAACCGAGGCGTGCTCTGGGTTACGATTGCAATCCAAGGCAAATCTTGACTGATACCAGTACTGTTAAGTATTGCCAGCCGGTTTTCCACTTTACTTTCAGGCAAATGCTGGCCATTTAATGCATCAAAGGATATTAACGGTACTTGCTGATTGCGCCAACTAATCATGCCCAATAACCATTGAGGGGTATCAGCGTCAGCCACTGGATGAAGGTAGCCGACAATTTCTGCAACTGATACGTTTGGCATAATCAGGTTTTTTCCAACCACAGGCACCAACAAGCAAGCTAACTCATTGACAGCATTGCCGCTTAGTTGCTTTGACATAATATATATCCTTCATGAAGTTTTCTTTTAAATCGCTACTAAGCTTAATAACCGCCAGTGTTACTTACCATTCTCCGTTTTTAACCAAACTGACAAATGTCTGGCTAACACTTCAGGAGAAGCTACATAGCTAACGCATTTGGTCGCCTGCGCCGACACCGGCATAGAATCGCATACACAAGTCGACGACTCCTGTGCCCATACTTGTCCGCCATGTTGATTCATGATACGGCAAGCAGAGGAACCGTCGTCGCCCATACCACTAAAAACAATAACGCCGCTATTGTTGCCATATACCTTAGCAACATTAGCTATCACATAGTTAATAGAGGGCGTAAATTTACCCGCCCACGGCCTATCAGAGACACTCACCGTACCATTGTCCAACACCGATGTTTCTCTATCTACCGGAAATAGGGCTACCCTATTTTTTTTCAGCACATCGCCATGATGACTTAAATAGGAAGTATAATGGCTATGGCGATCTAAAACATCTGCTAAGACTTTATCAAAATCATTCTGATTATGCTGTACATAGATGAAAGCTATATCTAAATTTGGCGGCAATGCATCTAAAAATTCTTTGACAGCTTGAGGTCCTCCCAGTGAACCAGCCAATACCCAAACGCGATCTACCTTTTCTTCAATAACGCCTTCATCTTGTAAGCTAACGGCTCCAGCTAATTCAGCCATTTTATTCAACAGGCGACGTCGCCATAGCACATATTCCTGACTTTCCCTTTCAGGCACATCGCCTTCCCCAAATATGATTGGGGCAAATGCCACTTCGTCTAGCAACTGATCTATAGCAGGCGGATATTCACTATCCAAATCAAGATCAACAATCCACGCGTCTGCATTGACATCGATTTCGCACCATGTGTCAATCGCACTGGCATCGAGCAACTGAAAAACCTCAAAGCCATTGGTCTCTACGATCACATCGCTTAACAAGCCAAGTTGTGTTTGTGACTGAGCCACTACACCGATCTTTAGGGCCAACCCTTGGCACTCCTATCTATTAAGCTACTTACATTGTCAATGAATTCTTGCTCCATCCAGCACATCGGGCAACAGTAACTAACTTACCTAGTGCGTTTTAGTAGATACAAGTTCTTCTATCGCTTGCAATAAAACGGGTTCCTGGAATGGTTTACCCATATATTTGTTAACACCCATAGAAAGCGCGCGATTTTTGTGTTTATCTCCAGTACGCGAAGTAATCATAATGATAGGAATATTATTTAACAGACTACTACTACGCATTGATGACGCAACTTCAAACCCATCCATACGCGGCATTTCAATATCTAACAACATAACATCAGGTATATGCTCTTGTAACTGCAACATAGCATCTGCACCATCTTTCGCTAATAAAACACGATAACCATTTCGTTCCAATAATCGCGATGTAACCTTTCTCACAGTTACCGAATCATCTACCACCATAACAGTTGATACCCTGCCTTCCGCGTACTCTTCATCTTCTAGTTCCATGGAGAAAGAAGCATTAACATTAGCATCAGCACGAATAAGCGCATGTAAATCTAATATAATGACAACGCTACCGTCGCCCAGCACAGTAGCGCCAGAAAGCCCATCAACACGATTAAACTGGGGACCTAAACTCTTTACCACAATTTCTCGGCTACCTAATAAGCCAT